>DASRAT010000484.1:0-5360 GCA_035638015.1 Gemmataceae bacterium
AGGTGCCTGTTTCTCGAATCTGCGGCGGCGTAAGGCGGCTTGCCCGTCAAGATCTCGCACAGGATCGCTCCCAGGCCGAAAACGTCGCTGCATTGATCGACCAAATCGACCTGCCCCAGCGCCTGCTCGGGCGCCATGTAAGCCAGTGTGCCCATGATGGAGCCGGCTCGCGTCCGCTCGCCATCAGGCAAGTCGCTGTACGGAGTGTGTATCGTGGTTAATTCGCGGCCGGACTGTGGTGTGGGCGAAGCCGCGGCAATCGCCGCTGTCAAAACCTTGGCCAGGCCCCAGTCCATGACCTGGACTTCGCCGAAGGCCCCGACCATGATATTGTCCGGCTTGAGGTCGCGGTGGACGATGCGACGCTCGTGAGCGTAGGCAAGTGTTTGGCAAACCTGGCTAAAGATCGCCAGCATACGCGGTAGGTCGTCGGCGGGATTCGGCCTTGCCTTGAGTAGGTCCGCCAAAGTGCGGCCCTTCACTTGCTTCATCGCGAAAAATGGACGTCCATCCGCCAGGGCGCCGATTTCGTGAAGCGGAGCAACTCCGGGGTGCTGGAGCTGAGCCATGATCCGCGCTTCTTCCAGAAAACGCTGAATGTAGTCAGGCTGCTCGGCATGTTCCGGCAAAAGCACCTTGATCGCAAGGGTGCGCTCCAAGTCATTGTCACGGGCGAGATACACCACCCCCATACCGCCGCGGCCCAATTCGCCCAGAATCTCGTAACCGGGAATGCTGGGCGTAGGCGTTGTTTCCGGCGCCGGCAATGGCCCGGAACCAAACAGGCCGGCGTCCACGGACGGCGCGGCCCGCAAACGCCCGGGAGGAGGCGGCAGCTTGTCCAGGCCCGTGTCCTCGTCGGCCGCGGTGGCTTGATTCTCCACTTTGGCAGCGGGATTTGTCATGAGGCGGTCCCCGTTTGTTGACCTCGGCCTTGTGTGCCGACACGCGCCAGCTTAAGCGGTACTTGGCGCCAACACAAGGGGGTCGGCCCGAATGTCAACCCAGAACGAACAACGGGGCCAGTGCGGCCGTTCCATGTTGATTCGTGCCAAGGCGAACGGTAAGTTGGTCTTCAAGGAGTCGTCATGGCTTCACCTGATTTGCAAGACCGGTTGAGCCGTATTCAGACCGAATGGACCCGTCTCCTGGCACCGATGGAGGACGCGGCCAAGTCGCTGTTGTTGCGCTACTATGGGGCGGCTTTTCGCTATTTGCTGGCCCTGGTGCAAGATGCCGCCGTGGCCGAGGAGTTGGCCCAGGACTTCGCTGTCCGCTTCTTGAACGGTCATTACCGCAATGTTCATCCGGATCGCGGCCGTTTCCGCGATTTCCTCAAGATGTCGCTGCGCAACCTGGCCCGCGATCACTGGCGCCAGCGCAACAAAGACAAACTGCATGTCCCCGCCCCTCTCAACTTCGACCCGGCCGCGCCACCCGATCCGAAGAACGACGACGGCTTCGTGGCAGGCTGGCGCGAGGAATTACTGGAACGGACCTGGGACGCCCTGGCCAAATTCGAGGAAGAGACCGGCAAACCCTATTGCGCGGTACTTTGTTTAAAAACCGAGCAGCCCCTGCTGCGTGCTGAGGAGTTGGCCCAGCGGCTGGCTGGCACGGTGAACAAGACCCTTAGCGCCGAAGCCCTTCGCCAGACCCTGCACCGTGCCCGGGAAACGTTTGCAAATCTCCTTCTGGACGAAGTTCAACGCACCATAGCCACGTCCGATCGCGATCAACTCGCGGAGGAATTGATCGCATTGGAACTTCTCGATTATTGCCGGCAGGCGTTGAAAAACCGGCCATGACGAAACGCCATGGCCGGTAGACTCGTCGGCTTCACAACCAAACAACTTAGAAGGCTGGAGTCGTAGATTCACCGGTTTAAGCCGCGTCCTCGTCCAACCATTGGTTCAGGGTGTTGAAAACGTCTTCGGTAATGCGCTCGCCGTATCCATACTGATCGTCGCCGAGATCCAGCACACCGTAGATTAGGCCGCTCTCCGGGTCGATCAGGCAGCTCCCGCTCTGGCCGGGGATGCTGGTCATCGAGTCCAGCGACCATTGGAGCGTTCCAAAGGAAGGAGCGCCGCCCATGGCGCCGATGAGCGGGCCAGTCTGGTGGACCATTTGGCCGCCAAACGCCTCGCCGCCAGGGTATCCGGTTGTTGCGAAGGTCCGGCCCTCGAAGAATTTGTCGTCGTTATTGAAGAAGTAGCTCAGCCAGCCGGTTTCGTCACCCAAGGGGCGATCCAAGGTGACCAAACCGATGTCGCCATTGCCGACTGAATGGCACCCGGTCTCGCTGGTATCGTCCTCGTCCATGTAATTTGGGAACGCCCGAAAAAAGGTGGCATAAGCCACCTCGAAGGGTTTATTGGCGCCGCTTTGACCTGCGTAGACGTCGATTTGGGCGGCCCACCCTCCGTGACGGTGGTCGTAGACCGCATGCGCAACCGTCAAAACATGAAAGCGGTCGATCATCGTACCGCTGTCCATGAAGACCTGCCCGTCAGGCCAAGTCGTGTACAAATGGACGATGGTTGTGTAGGGCCAAACGTTGCCGCTCGGGATGATTTCGCTCGTGGGCTGCTGGGCAGAAGCGGCAAAGGTCAGGGCAAGACAGCATGCCAAAGCCAACAGACCAGATGCAACTCCCGGAAAACGGCGGCGGACGCCCTCGTTGGTAGGATGGGACGCGACAAACACCACTTTCATGGGCCGCTCACTTATCGACCGACGTGACATCAAGTTCTTCAGAAACGATTTCATGGCAAACTCCTGGTTGAAAAGCGGGAAGGCGTCGCACCGGCCCAGTTGCCGGAGCGGTCGCGATTTTCCGCGGCTCTTGGCCGGCTTCCCAAACACAGGAATGTGGAAACGTGACTGATGTTCTTGTTTTTTTTCTGACTACCACATTTCCAGTCACACCCTTGTCCCCCTGCGTTGGGGAAGCACCAAAAGGTCGCGGCAGGTCTCAAAAAGTCCGGCATTTCGCTGGACTGTCTGCCGCAGTTCCAACCAGGAGTTTCACATGTTTCGTTTTCTTTCAACAATGCACGAACGTGGCCCCGCCCGCTCAGTTTCGCGCCGCCGGGCTGGTTTTCAACCCCAGGTCACGCCACTAGAGGACCGTTGCCTGATGTCTGTAGCGGGCGCCCATATGGTTGCGCTGGCAGCGCCGACCACGGATCTCCACGCGGTCCATACACGGGAGTTGGTGTCCGCCAAAGCCCCCGTTGTGAATGTGATCGTCGCCAACCCCACGATTAACAAAGCTGCGGCGCTAACAGCCGGCAATACCGCTTTGCCCAATCACGCGGATAAAGTCGTGGGCGCTATGCCGGCGGCGGCAGTCCCTCCATCAGCCATTGCCGCGAAAGGCATCGTCGCCAGTCACCCTGCCGCGCTAGCAGGCGCCCATCCGACCGTAGTCGGCCAAGCGAGCAAAGTCCTCGGTTTGGTTCCGGGTGCGGTGGCCCCGCCGTTGGCCATTGCTGCCAGCCATGCCTTGAACCATGTGGTGGGCATGGCGCCCGCCTCTCCCACGGCATCGCACGCGAGCATTCCCGTCGCCAAACCGTTTGCGGCCGCGAATCTCCCACCGGGCCAAGCGATCACATCCCGGCTCGGCTCAGCCATCAGCAATCATAAGGGTGAGCAATTGGATGCCGATGGCGATGGTCCTCTTGGAAAAAGTGACGTCGTTTTCACTGATGAGGAGGCCGGCACGATAACGGCTCACTGGTCCGCTTCGTCGGAAGCAATCGAGAGCGAAGGCATCGGACCTATCAAATTCATTCTGGATGGGTTCTCAGTCCTTGCCGGCGCCGCTGGTGCCGGCGAGAAGGCAATTGAAGCAGCTGGAGAATACCTGTTCGAAAAGGTCGCAGAGTCCTTGGCTCCCACCTATTCCGCTGCCGATTCTGAACCCGCTACGCCTTCCTCGCCTCCGGTGGATGGAGGTACTCCCCCCGGCGGGGTCCAGGAAACCGGCACGCAGCAAACTGACAGTAATGGTCAGCAGGCCAACAGTAATAGCGAACAGTCACAAGGCAATGACGCCAAGGCTGCCGAGCCATCGGCTCCCCCGCCTTCCTCGTCCGATCCGGCTCCTGCGCCTTCGGCACCGGTGGACGGCGGCACTCCCCCCGGCGGGACATCGGACGGAAACTCGTCATCTGACAACGGCGGAAAGGGAGCCTCCGATGGGCTGGTCACGTCCGATTCCGGAAACTCCGGTGGCCCTCTAACCTACCCGAACCCGGATTCGGATGGCGGTGGCCATGCGCCGCCTTGGGGTGGACCGACCCTTGGAATTGCGCATTCGGCAAGTACGGCTAGTGCCCATGCAGCCGTTTTTGCAAGCGTCCACCTCAACACAAGTTACATACGAACTGCCTAAATGTTGGCCAAACCCACCCGGCGGCCGGAACAATTTCCGGCCGCCGGTTTTTTTTAGTCACACTGACTCCCTGCGTCGTTTGGGTGGGCGAGAAAAATCCAACGCTCCCCCCGAATCTAAGGAAGCCTCCCATGCGTCGCCTTCTGATGTGCCTGATTTTTGTTGCCGGGTTCTTGGTAGCGGCCTGCATGAGCTCGGGCAAGAATCATTCGGTTGAAGGGGTGTTGACGGAGTTGGCCAAGTTGATCCCGGTATCCGTCAAGGCATGGACAGACGATCACCGCGCGAAGCTAGCGAGCAACCGGCAAAGCTCGATCAAGTGTTACGCAGCGCAACAAGCCGCTGTCACATCCTGGTAGCATTCTTCACCGCTTCCAACTACCTTTGAAGCCGGGCGATGCACGAAAGGTTTTTGTGCCCTCGCTTCTCCCATTTTTTGGAGGGTTCGCTGGAATATGCCGCGTTCCACAACACGGTGCTGAGGCACGTGCCATGTTCAGAGCCCGAATAAATAAAGTAAGTAAGATGGGATCGGCCAATCGACAACCATCGCGGAAGAAATCGCACCTCCGACTGACCGATCTCCGCGTACCCCTTTGTCCCCAACCTGTGAGTCGCCCAACTAAACCTGAGGTATCAACATGGCACGCTTGAACTTGGCGAACTGGCGGGGGCCGATCCCGAACATGAACACGGGCGGCATTATCAGGCCCCTGCGCGGCCTCGTGCTGCACGTGCAGGAAGGGACTGAGGCCGGCACCGACGCGACCTTCCACGACCCCCACCTGGCCATTCCGCGTTCGGCCCACTTCGGCAATCCGCAAGCCGGCCGGCTCGATCAGTGGGTAGACACCAACGACATGGCCTGGGCGCAGGTGGCCGGAAATCCCCAGTGGATCAGCGTCGAGAACGAAGGCGTCTCCGGGGCCACGGGCTATAGCTTGAACGAGAACCA
>DASRAT010000485.1:0-4741 GCA_035638015.1 Gemmataceae bacterium
TTCAGCACGCCCTTCGATTACGTGCCGCGAGCGCAGGTTGCGCGTGCTTTCAGGGCGTGCCACCCAATTCGGCTGTGCCACCCCGCCGATGGCTGGCCTGGGTGTGCCCCTGTCAACGCTTCGCCTGCGACCTTACGGTCGCCGACGCATGACTCGGGGTCAGGATGGCTGGCTGGGCCTTTCCCGTACGACTCTTGCATTCGCTACTCCTCGCCGGTCGCCCGGCGCACTGCCACCCCGCCGCCGTCTGCTGGAGCGGATGGTTCGGCGTCTGGGCTATCCTGGGCGACCAGCCCCCTTCGACCCATGCGAGCCGCCATCCAGAAAGACGCGAGTCGCCTGCCAGAAGTACCGGCAGCCCTTCCCGGCGTTAAGCGCATTGAGCCGGGCCACCTCGCGGCGCGCCTCCTCCGCGGAGGCTACGACTTCCTTGACGGTGACGTTCGACGGCCCAGGTGCCGGCACGAGGACGCCGTCGAGCATGAACTCCTGAACGCGCGAGGGGTGATCGACCGGCCCGCCGTCGATGCGGATGACAGCATAGCCTTGAACATAGCCGGGTTTACTGCCCACCCCCACCTCCGCCGCCAAACATGTGATTAGTCTGAAATCGCCAGCCGACTAGCCAGGTCGACTTCAGAGTAGCAAAGCCGAAAAACCGAGTAGCAAGGCCACTTCCGACTAGCAAAGCTGACCCAAATCAACTTTGGGGGTTGTGATTGTAACGTCCCGTTGCCAACAGAGTCAAGCATTCGATTTTCAAGTTCGTGAAGATCTCAACCGAGCGAACCCCTGCCGGCCCATGTGAGTTTTAATCAGTGAGTGTAAACCGAAACGGCAGGATGGACATTTGAAATGGCGCTCCATAACTTAGGGACGGTCATTTCATTGCCGAGGTGTCGGAGTCACCGAGATGAGCAGTGCCATCTTGCTGGCCCAGGCCGGGCGAGCCGAAAACCTTTCGATCTTCGATCCCGCCTCGCCACAGGCAGGGGCGATTCGTGATTTGGCTTTTGTGGTGCTGGCCATCACCGTGGTCATTTTCTTGCTGGTCGAAGGCGTGCTTTTGTACTCCATCGTCCGCTTTCGCCACACCAAAACAGTTAACGCGACGGAGCCGCCACAGGTGTATGGCAGCCACGCCATCGAGATTGCCTGGACGGTTGCACCCGCGCTAATCGTTCTCGTGCTGATTCTGGTGGTAGCCCGCACCGAGTGGGAGGTGCAAAAGGATCCGCCAGCACCCAAGGCAGGCGATAATGCGCTGTATGTCACCGTCGCTGGCCGGCAGTGGTGGTGGGAGTATCGTTACGATTATTACAACGGCGACAAACTGAACTTCGTCACCGCCAACGAATTGCACGTCCCGGCCAGCGATGCGGACGCGTCCGGCGTTCAGCGGCCGGTTTACCTGACTCTTCTCTCCGCGGACGTTTGTCACAGCTTCTGGGTTCCGCGTCTGGCCGGCAAGACCGACCTGCTGCCCGGACGCACCAACAAGATGTGGTTTCAAACGGCCGAGCGTGGCTTGTTCCTGGGACAGTGCGCCGAATTCTGCGGCACCCAGCATGCGAAGATGCTGATTCGCGTCAATGTGGATGCGCCGGCCGATTTCGAGAAATGGTACAAGAACGAACAAGGCGACGCGCGGACGCCGGTCGCAACCAACGTGCAAGCCGGCCAGGCCATGTTCTTCAAGCAATCGTGCGTCAATTGTCATCGCATTCAGGGGACAACTGCCAACGGAACCTATGCCCCCGATCTGACGCATCTGATGTCGCGCCAGACGCTCGCTTCCGGGATCATGCCAAACACGGCCGAGAACTTACGCCTGTGGGTAGCCGATCCGCAGAAGATCAAACCTGGCTGCTTAATGCCTGCGTTTGGTCTGAGCAGCCAAGAGGTGGACGGCATCGTCGCTTACCTGCGATCGCTGGAATAAGAGCCTATCCGGAAAGCCCCTCTCCCCGGTACTCCGGGGAGAGGGGTTGGGGTGAGGGGAGTCATCATGTCCGTTGCCGAATCCCAACCCGAGACGAAAAACACGGACTGGACGTCCGGGTTCAACGAATGGGTCGCCACCGTCGATCACAAGAAGATCGGCCTGCTGTACATCGGCATGGCCATCGTCTTCCTGGTCATTGGCGGCGTTGAAGCGCTGTTGATGCGCTGGCAGCTGTTCTATCCGCACTCCACACGGATCGCTCCGGAAACATTTAACCAACTCTTCACAATGCACGGCACCACCATGGTGTTCTTCGTGGGCATGCCAATCCTCATCGGCATCGGCAATTACCTGGTTCCGCTCATGATCGGCGCCCGCGACATGGCCTTTCCGCGCATGAACGCGTTTGGCTTTTGGGCGACGCTGTTCGGCGGACTGGTCCTCTACTTTAGCTTTTTTGTGCCTGGCGGCGCTCCGGCGATGGGCTGGTTCGCCTATGCTCCCCTGACGGAACGAACCTTTGCACGCGGGCCGGGCACCGATCTTTGGGCGATTGGCTTGCTGGTCGCCGGCGTCGGTACGACGACGGCTGGAATCAATTTCATCGCCACCATCGCTTGCATGCGGGCGCCGGGCATGACGATCCGCAAAGTTCCGTTCTTCGTCTGGACGATGCTGTGGACATCGGTGCAAATTGTGCTGGCGATACCGCCGTTGACCGCTGCTCTGATCATGTTGCTGTTCGATCGCCAGCTCGGCAGCCATTTTTTCGACACGCAAGCGGGCGGCTCGGCCTACCTGTGGCAGCACATGTTCTGGTTCTTCGGGCATCCGGAGGTCTACATCCTGATCCTGCCGGTATTCGGGATCATCTCGGAAGTCATCCCCGTGTTTTCGCGCAAGGTTCTGTTCGGCTACGAATTCATGGCCGTCGCCACCATGGCGATTGCTTTTCTGGCGATGGGGGTGTGGGCGCATCACATGTTCACGGCGGGCATGAGCAAGGTGCTCGACTTCTACTTTGCTGCCGCCAGCTTCCTCATTTCCATTCCGACCGGCATCAAGATCTTCAATTGGCTGGCAACCCTTTACGGCGGTAAGCTTACCTTCCCCTCGCCGATGCTGTTCGCCATGGGTTTCATGTCGATGTTTGTGCTGGGCGGATTGACCGGCATCATGCTGGCGTGTGCGCCGTTCGACTACCAGCTTTCCGATTCTTATTTCGTTGTGGGTCATTTTCACTGGGTGCTGATCGGCGGCACGCTGTTCGGCGTTTTCTCCGGATTGCACTATTGGTATCCCAAGGCGACTGGGCGAATGCTGTCGGAGCGGCTGGCCCGCTGGCAGTTTTGGCTGCTGCTCATCGGTTTCATTTTGACGTTCGGACCGATGCACTTTGCCGGCATGCTTGGCATGCCGCGGCGGATTTACACCTACGAGCCGGCGCGCGGCTGGGATATTTTCAATCAGATCTCTACCTTCGGGGCGTTCTTGCAAGCGCCGAGCTACTTAATTTTCGTTTACAACATCGTCGTATCGCTTTGGAATGGCAAACCGGCGGGAGCCAACCCGTGGGATGCGTGGACGCTGGAGTGGGCAACGACTTCACCGCCGCCTGCGTACAATTTCGAGACAGTTCCAACTGTGCATAGCCGTCGGCCACTGTGGGATCTGAAACACCCGGACGATCCGGACTGGAAGTACGAGTGAGCACAGCCGCACCATCCCCTGTCGCAAGCTATCCGCTGCCGCCGCCGCATGTGGACGTTCGTCCCGATGCGCACAAAGCGGGGATGCTGGCATTTTTCCTGTCGGAGACGGCGTTTTTCAGCACGTTGTTGATGGCGTACGTGATCTACATGGGTCAAAGCCATACCGGGCCGACGCCGGCCCAGGTGCTATCGTTGCCGCTGGCCATCATTAACACGATCTGCCTGCTGACGAGCAGCTTCACGATTCATCTGGCCGATAAGTCTTTGCGCTCAGGCAACAGCAGGGCGTTTCGGGGACTTTGGGGATTGACGATTCTCCTCGGAGCGGCATTCGTCGCGGGCACCGGCTATGAATGGTACGGCCTGATCGTTGAGCATCAGCTGACCATCAGCCGTAATCTATTCGGGACCACCTATTACACGCTCGTCGGTTTTCACGCCGCCCACGTGACGGTTGGGGTGATTCTGTTGGTGCTCATGCTCGGCCTGTACCAACGCCGGAAACTCACAGGGCCGAATCCGATTGGCATCGAACTGGTGTCGTGGTACTGGCACTTCGTCGATGGCGTGTGGATTGTGGTGTTTACGGTCGTGTATGTGATCGGCCGCTAAACGAATGCCGAGATCCTCTCATGAGTGAATCCAAGGATAAACCGAAGGACACCGTGGAGCTGCCTGCTCCGACGGCGGCGCCGTTGGTGCTGGGCATGGGCATTGCGCTGGTGGGCGCGGGATTGGCGACCAGCATCGGCTTTACGCTTGTCGGCGCGGTGGTATTCGTATTCGGCCTTGGAAGCTGGATCGGACAACTCGTTTCGGTTCTGGGGCATGTACAGGAACCATTGGTCGAGCCGAGCTTGCGTCCGGGCCAGACAGTTGCGGCGCCTGGCACCGTGGAACCGATGCGCCCCGGGACTGCGGGATACCGGTTCAATTTGCCCGAAAAAGTGCATCCGATCTCCAGCGGCGTCAAAGGTGGGCTTATCGGCGGCCTGGTCATGGCGATCCCGGCAATAGCCTACGGCCTGATTGTGCACGCAAGTCCCTGGCTGCCGATCAATCTGCTGGTCGGCATTGTCATCCC
>DASRAT010000486.1:0-5130 GCA_035638015.1 Gemmataceae bacterium
AAGCGCATCGGCATCAGCGGCCACAGCTATGGCGGCTTCATGGCAGCTTACGCCTTGACCCACTCCAAGATGTTCGCCGCCGGCATTGCTGGCGCTGCGCCCACCGACTGGAAAAACTACAACTCGATTTATACCGACCGCTACATGATGACGCCACAGGATAACCCCAACGGCTATGAAGCCGGCTCCGTGGTCGCCGCCGCGAAAAACTTGCACGGGCGGTTGCTGATCCTGCATGGCATGATGGATGACAACGTTCACATGACCAGCTCGATTCAGCTCATGGATGCGCTGCAAAAGGCAAACCTTGACTTTGATGTGATGCTCTATCCACTTGCCCGGCACGGCATCGGCGGGGCGCATTATCAGCGGTTGCAGACGGATTTTATGAAGAAGTGGTTGCAGCCGTGATGAAGTGGGCGGTAGGGTGGGTGGAGTCTTCGGAACCCTCCTATTAAACTGTTGGGTTCCTCCACCCACCCTACAGCGCCAGCAAGCAATGCGGCGCTACGGCATAGCGACTTCGGTTGGCGACCTACGACCATTGATATTTGGGACATTGCAACCGATTGTCGTTCGCTAAGACCCTCACCGCCGACTCTTCGCCACCTTCCTTTCCTCCTTGTCAAACTTCGGCAACCGCCCCGCGTTGACGTCTTTCTCCCACTCATCCAGCAGTGGCCACGCCACCGCGCAGGTGCCGAAATCGGCCAAATACTGATACTGCGTCAAACGGTCGATTGCCTTTTTCAAAATCTTGTTGTCCTTGCGAAACACCGGCCCATGGCTCGGCAGCAGAAACTCGGCATCATCGTCTCGGATTCGATTCAGCGACTGCAGAAACTCCGGAATGCTGGAGCCGTGGTGAGCATCAATGACGCCGACGCAACTGTCCTTGTAAATGTTGTCGCCACTGAACAGCAGGTTGCCCATTTTGAGGCTGATCTGCCCTGCGGTGTGGCCGGGCGTGTGCCAGACGCTCAGCTTGCGGTCGCCGACTTCAAGAACGTCGCCTTCATTGATGACACGATCCACTTTACACGGCGGCATCGGAATCTTGAAATTCTGCGCCTTGATGGTGGCGTACGTCATGATCTCGTCACCGGTTTCCATCGGCTCGACCGAGAGTGGATGAGCCACCACCTGTGTTTTGAGCAACTCACGGGCACGGGCCAAACCCTGAATGTGATCGGCGTCCGCATGCGTGGCGACGATCATCTTGCACGCCGACAGGCTGAAATCCATTTGGCGAATGAGGTCGATGATCTCGTCCACGGCATCGAGGTAACCGATGTCGATGAGCAGCCATTCGCTGCCGCCGTCGATGAGGTACAGATTGACACCGAGCCGGCGGCCGGCCTGGTAATTCATTTCGATGACGTGGGGAAACAGGTATTGGCGCGGGAGCATGGTATGGAGCTTTCAGCTCTCAGCTTTCAGCAAACAGCCAGCAGAAGGGCGTTGACGACGCCAGGTAATCTTAAGGTTAGCTTGGGCGGGCAGCAAGCCGCGTCGTCAGAACAAAAGGCCGCTGCTACAATGCTCACTGTCGTTTTGTGAAAATCGAATGCCGAAACTGCAGACTGATAGCTGAAAGCTGTTAGCTGACAGCTCAATGTTGAGAGCTTTGACCATGCTGAAACTCCGCCTTCCTGATGGATCGATCCGTGAAGTTGCTCCCGGCACCACCAGCCGGCAGATTGCCGAGGGTATCGGCAAACGCCTGGCCAAGGACGCGCTGGCCGCCGAATTTGATGGCCGCATTGTCGATTTGAATCGCGAGTTGCCCCCCGACGACGGCGAACATCCCGCGGCGGCAGACGTGACCATGGTCGAACACAAGTTTCGCATTTTGACGGAAAAGGACCCCGAGGCGTTGGGTGTACTGCGCCACAGCTGTGCCCACGTCATGGCCCGCGCCGTCATGCGGCTGTTTCCCAATGTGCAGCTTGCCTTCGGGCCGACCATCGAAAACGGCTACTATTATGACGTAGAATCGGAGCCGCCGATCCGCGAAGAGGATTTCCCGCGCATCGAAGAGGAGATGAAGAAGATTGTCGCTCAGGCGGAGCCATTTGAACGCTTTGAGCGGCCTACTCCCGAAGCGCGAGGTTTGGTCGACGATCTAAAACAAGCCTTCAAAGTTGAACACATCGACGAGGAATTGAAGCAGTATCCGTCCCTCAGTTTTTATCGTCAGGGTGAATTTATCGATCTCTGTCGCGGCCCGCACATTCCGCACGCGGGTCGCATTGGCGCTTTCAAGGTAATGAACATCGCCGGCGCCTATTGGAAAAACGACGCGTCGCGCAAGCAGCTTCAGCGGCTTTACGGCACCGCGTTCTTTTCGCAGAAGGAATTGGACGCCTATCTCAAGCAAATTGAGGAAGCCAAGAAACGCGATCATCGCGTCATCGGCAAGCAGCTCAAGCTATTCACGATTAGCCCGCTGGTCGGCAGCGGCTTGATTCTGTGGATGCCCAAGGGCGCCACCGTTCGCGGCATTTTGGAGAATTTCATCAAGGAAGAGTTGGTCAAACGCGGTTATCAGCCGGTGTACACGCCGCACATTGGGCGGTTGGAACTTTATCGCACCAGCGGCCACTTTCCCTATTACCGTGACGCCCAGTTTCCCCCAATGTATTTCCGGCCAGCGGCCGGCGCGTTGGATTTGGCCCAGTGGCGCTTGGGGGCAGGCGAGCTCGACGAAAAAAAAGAACAGGCCATGCGAGAATACATGGACCTTTCCAAGTTCCATGTACCCGGCTATCTGGAGGCCAAAACCAATGAGGATCGCCTGGAAGCGGTCCACCGCCAAGTGCTGAATCTGCTGCTTTATTTGCACGTGGAGTTGCCGGAGTACCACAAGGCGACCAACGCCGCCGATCGCGCCAAGGCATTGCTGAATTGGCTGGGCGATCAGGAAGGCTACCTGCTCAAGCCGATGAACTGCCCGCATCACATCCAGATCTACAAGGCGGACCAGCGCAGCTATCGCGATCTGCCTGTGCGGCTGGCGGAATTTGGAACGGTCTATCGCTTCGAGCAAACCGGTGAACTATCGGGCATGACGCGTGTCCGCGGTTTCACCCAGGACGATGCGCACTTATTCTGCACCGAAGACCAGGTCGGCGCCGAGTTCGGCGGCTGCATTGATTTCACGCGGTTTTTCTTAAACACCCTCGGATTGACTGATTATCGCGTCCGTCTCGGTTTCCGCGATCCGACCAGCGACAAATACGTTGGCTCGGCGCAAGCCTGGGACAAAGCGCAGGAAGCGATCCAGCGGGTGGCGGCGTCGATGAATTTGCCGCAGCTGCACATCGAGCCGGGCGAGGCCGCGTTTTACGGGCCGAAGGTCGATTTCATCGTCAAGGACTGCATCGGCCGCGATTGGCAGCTCGGCACCGTGCAGCTCGATTACAATTTGCCGGAGCGCTTCGGCCTGGAATACATTGGCCCCGACAACACGCCGCACCGGCCGGTGATGATCCACCGCGCCCCGCTCGGCTCGATGGAACGCTTCATGGGCATTCTGATCGAGCATTTCGCCGGCGCCTTTCCGTTATGGCTGGCGCCCGAGCACGCACGCGTGCTGACGGTGAGCGAAAAGTTCAACGACTATGCGTCCAAAATCGAAGGCGAGTTGAAGGCCAAAGGCTTCCGCGTCACCGCCGATTTGCGGCCGGAGAAGATCGGCTACAAAATCCGCGAGGCCCAATTGGAAAAGATCCCTTACATGTTGGTCGTCGGCGACAAGGAACAACAGGCGGGAACCGTTGCAGTACGGCAGCGCAGCCAGGGCGACCTTGGTGTGATGCCGATTGCCGAATTGGCAAACAAGTTGGAGGCGGAAGTGCGGGAAAAGAGACTGTCATGATCCTGGCCAATGCATTTCACCTTTCTTCATCCCGGTTGATTGGTTAAAGTGCGTGCAATAATTCCCGACGAGGAGGCCATGCCATGCCCACTGAACTGCCGCGAGCCTTGGTGGAGGTCAAGTATTACCAGGCCGCTCAGGAGTATTTGCGCAGTCTTCCGCCGGAGCATTTCATGGAGCCGACGTCTCAAGCCACACAGCGCAAAATAACACTCGAGAGCCTTGACCTGGTCGCAGCGCAACGCTCTGACTTTCACCTGTTCAACGAATTGCTCGTCCAATATCCGCGGCCGCGGCAAAAACGGCCCGGCCAAGTCGTTCCCGACAACATGGTGGTGATCCACGACGGCCACATAGACGCCGAGGGAAGTTATGACGTGCCGTTGCAGCCCGCCCGGCCGTATTGGATGCTGGAATATGTCTCCAAGAGCAACGAACGCAAGGACTATGAAGACAACATGGTGAAATATGAGCGTGAGTTGAAGGTGCCGTACTATCTGCTGTTTTATCCCGATCATCAAGAGCTTTCGCTCTACCGCCACACCGGCAGGAAGTTTGTCAGCGTAAAGCCTAATGAGCAGGGACGTCTAGCGCTGGCCGAACTCAAACTTGAGATGGCAATCGTGGATAATTGGGTGCGATTCTGGCATTGCGGCGAACTGTTGCCATTGCCTGCGCAGTTGCGGCGCGAGCGCGACCAAGCCCGTCAGGAATTGCTTGCAAGTCAACAAGAAATCGCTCGACTTCGAGCCGCACTGGATCAGCTGCGGCCCAAAATCTGAGGGTGAAAACTACTCTCCACCCATCGGCAACGGCCGCCCGCGCACCGTCTTGCGGGCCTCACGCCGAAAGATACAGCTCACCAACGCAATCACAAGGAACAACAAGAACAGGTAAAACGCCAACGGCTGATCCATATCGCGGTAGCCGCGAACCATTTTCACGTAGATCCGCTCAGGGAACGATTGCACATCGTCAACCGTGTTCTTGAGGTCTTGCGAATCGCCCAGCACCGGTTTGAGGTCGGGCGTGTTGTTTTTGACAAAGTCGGTGATTCGCTTGGCCCGCGGTTCTTCGACCTTTTTCTCGTCCTTTTTCTCTTCTTTTTTCTCATCCTTGGCGTCCTTGGCGTCTTTTTTTTCGTCCTTGGTTTCTTTTTTTTCCTCGATTGCCTGGACCAAAGGCTTGTCCTTGGCGTACTCGTCCGATGGCTTGGGCACGTATTTGTGGGTGCCGTCCATTTCGAGGCC
>DASRAT010000487.1:0-2062 GCA_035638015.1 Gemmataceae bacterium
CGGCGTCATCGGCTCCAACGGAGCCGGCAAAAGCACGTTGCTGCGCATCATGGCCGGAGTCGATACCGATTTTCTCGGCACGGCCAGGTTAACTCCCGGCTTTTCTGTCGGTTTCGTTCCCCAGGAGCCGCGGCTTGATGAAACCACGGATGTGCGCGGCAATATCGAGCAGGCGGTTGCGTCCAAGCGGGCGCTGCTCCAGAAGGTTGAAGAGCTTGGCAACAAGATGGCCGAGGCGTCGCCAGAGGAGATGGACAAACTGATGACCGAAATGGACAAAGTCCAGGCGGCCATCGACGCCGGCAATTTGTGGGAGTTGGACCGCCAGCTTGAGATCGCCATGGATGCCATGCGGCTGCCGCCTGCCGAGGCGAAAGCGACCACACTTTCCGGCGGCGAGCGCCGCCGCGTTGCGCTGTGCAAGATGCTGCTGATCAAACCCGATTTGCTGCTACTTGACGAACCCACCAATCATCTTGATGCCGAATCGGTCGCCTGGCTGGAGCGTCATTTGCAGGAGTACAGTGGCACGGTTGTCTCGGTCACGCACGACCGCTATTTCCTGGATAACGTGGCCCAGTGGATTTTGGAACTCGATTTCGGCCACGGCATTCCCTGGAAGGGCAACTATTCCTCCTGGCTTGATCAAAAAAAACAGCGGCTCGAAAAAGAAGAGAAACAAGAATCGGCGCGGCAGAAATCTCTGGCTCGTGAGTTGGAATGGGCCAAAATGGCGCCGCGTGCCCGTGTGGCCAAAAGCAAGGCCCGCCTTAGTGCCTACGAGAAGCTAGCCGCGCAAGAATACGAAGAACGGCCGGAGGAAATTCAGATTCAGATTCCTCCAGGGCCGCACTTGGGTGATCTGGTGGTACGCGCCGAAGGTGTCCGCAAGGGTTACGGCGACAACTTGCTCATGGAGGATCTGAACTTCGACTTGCCCAAGGGTGGCATCGTCGGTGTGATCGGCGCCAACGGCGCCGGCAAGACGACGCTGTTCCGCATGATCGTCGGCCAGGAAAAACCCGATGCCGGCAAACTCCGCGTCGGCGAGACCGTGGCGCCGGCCTATGTCGATCAGAACCGTGACGCGCTGGACGGCGAAAAGAGCGTTTTCGAGGAGATTACCGGCGGGGCCGAGTATTTGATGCTGGGCAAGCGAAAGGTCGCCTCGCGTAGCTATGTGTCGCAGTTCAATTTCAAAGGCCCGGACCAACAACGCAAAGTGTCGGAATTATCCGGCGGCGAACGTAACCGCGTCCATCTGGCTAAATTGCTTCGCCGCGGCGGCAACCTTCTTCTGTTAGATGAGCCGACCAACGATCTGGATGTGGATACGCTGCGAGCCTTGGAGGACGCCTTGGTCAACTTCGGAGGTTGTGCCGTGATCATCAGCCACGATCGCTGGTTCTTGGACCGCGTGGCGACGCACATGTTGGCGTTCGAGGGTGAAAGCAAGACGGTGTGGTGCGAGGGGAATTATCAAACGTACGAGGCGCAGCGGAAGCAGCGACTGGGGGCGGACGCGGATCAGCCGCACCGGATCAGGTACAGGAAGCTGACGCACTAATTTTTGCGCTTGCGGCCACCCGCGCCGTTTGTCTTAATGCAATTACAACGGGGCATAAAGATCCACTTAAGCCTGAAGGAGTCGCGCTGCGATGACTACGCTCTCCGAATTGATAGGCAGATCTATAAAGCCGGAAACCAAAGCTCCAAACAACCCCACGATGAAAATCGTGGCCGCTCAGATCCAGACAAAAAGTGAAAAGCCGCATGACAAGTACGAGGCCGACGTGTTCAACTACCTGCTGGACAATAAAGACTCCCTTGGGATCAAAAGCGTTGTCAAGTTCACTGCTCTTATCGTAGACGGGGCCCTCGAACTGATAGGCGGCAAGCGACTGGCGATTGAGATTAAGTACCGTATGAATTGGGAGAAGGCGTGCCAAGCGGAATGGCAGTTCAGGAAATTCCTGACTAGACACGCGCCATCCAACCCCGTTGATGGCGGTGTCGTGTTCTTTGAGGACATTTCTGGTGATTGGAACCGGAAAGCCAAAAG
>DASRAT010000488.1:0-8385 GCA_035638015.1 Gemmataceae bacterium
TGACGACACCATCCCCACGGCGTTCAGCGCTAGCACCGGCCGCCCTTGCAAGTTCGGCTGGACTTCCACAGGCAAGAATATCATCGTCATTTGGGACGAGGTCTCCGACAATCCGCCGATGATTTATCCGGTCACGGCCTATGAAGTCCCCGAACAACAATAGGCACTTGATCAAAGGAATACGTCATGCCCACCAAAAACAAGCCAAGCTCGGTTCCGCCGGCGCTGCTCGCCGCGGCGCGTGAACGTGCCAAGCAAACTCGTCAACAATTGCAACACAAAACCCAGACCAGCGAATTGTTGACTCCTCAGGAGCTTGCCGACGCTGCCCCGTTTTATGCCGAGCTTCGTGGCTACATTCGCCAGTTGAAACAAGCAAGGGAGGCCGCTGGGTTGACGCTGGCGGAAGTTGCCGAGAAAAGCGGCCTAGCGGTGGAGTCGTTGTCGAGGTTGGAAACGGGGGCGTTGACCAATCCAACTTGGAAGACACTGGGGATGTATGCCGTGGCAGTGGGCAGGCGGCCGCTTCTCACGGTGCTTGGCGAGAATGGGTTATGATGCTCTTGCTCAACTCGTGGTCGCGCAACCGAAATCAGGCGGGCCTCTGCAGCTGTGACGTTTTCATTCGCCGAGAGGGAGTGCTGAATGGGTGATTGGGGTCCGGGCAATTTTGAAAATGACTACTCGCGAGACTTCCTGGCAGACATGGTCGGACAGTGGGAAGGACTGGTGAACAAGATTCTTTTTGGCGAGTTTCCCCCTGGAAGTGAATGGTGATGCATTTGAGCTAGCGCTTGACGCTTGCGAATCGTGCGTCATGTCTCTGATCGAAGTAATGATGGTTGTAGCCGACCACTTGGATCCGGATTACTTTCCCGCCCTTGAAACTGTTGAGAGATGGCGGTCGAGGTGTCTGAGTATTTTCGAGCGCGACTGTCATGTTTGGAATACGGGCCGCGACTACGAGGCTAAGCGGCGCACCGTGATTAATGGCACTTTCGAGCGGTTAATCGAGATTGTACGTTCTCGCATGGCTGGTAATTGCGCCCCCGCGGACGGCGCCTGATTCAAAAAATCTTAGTCGCCAATTATGCAGATTCGGAATGCTGTCCTACAAAGTTTTGTCAAGCTGGAGAATCGACCGATGATGCGCCTGTTCACCTTCGCCTTAATCGCCTTCCTAATCCTGGCCGCCAGTTCCGTGACGGCCCAGGACCCCGCCAAAAAAGACGCCAAGGCCCAACCCCCCGAGAAAAAGGACAAAGGCCCTGCCCCGCAGGCGTCCAAGTTTGGCGTCATTGTCAACGACGCCAAGGCTTACCAAGGCTACACCCTGTATTGCCCGCTGTCCTCCACGAAGGCTTACCTGATGGACATGAACGGCAAGGTCGTCCGCACCTGGGAGGGGGCCTCGACTCCCGCCAGCAGCGCTTACCTGCTGCCCAATGGCAATTTGTTTCGGCCGTGCGTGCTCAAGGACGACAAGGGCAAGGGCGGCGGCGGTGGCGGGCCTGACGGCGGCCGCATTCAAGAGTTTACCTGGACCGGCGAACTCGTCTGGGATTACAAATGCACGCCCGATCGCCGGCAACATCACGACGCCATCAAGCTGCCCAACGGCAACGCCCTGATGCTGGCCTGGGACAAGAAAAATGCCGAGCAGGCCAAGGAAGCTGGCCGCAGGGGCGGCGGCGCCGTGCAATTCGATTCGGTCGTCGAGGTCAAGCAAACCGGCAAGACCACGGGCGAGATCGTCTGGGAATGGAACAACTTTGACCACTTGATCCAGGATTTCGACAAGGACAAGAAAAACTTCGGCGACGTGGCCGCCCATCCGGAGCTGGTGGACATCAACGCCAATGTTCCTGATAAGGGCAAGGGCGGCCAAAACGATTGGACGCACATCAACGCCATTTCGTATCATCCGGAATTCGACCAGATTATGCTGAGCGTCCGCCATTTGAACGAGATCTGGATCATCGATCACAGCACCACCAGGGCCGAAGCCGCCACCCACAAGGGCGGCAAAAGCGGCAAAGGCGGCGACCTGCTCTACCGCTGGGGCAATCCCACTAATTACCGCGCCGGCAAGGCCTCCGACCAAACCTCGTTCATGCAGCACAACGCCCAGTGGATTCCCAAGGGCCTGCCCGGCGCGGGAAATCTGTTAATGTTCAATAATGGAAACAAACGCCCCGGCGGCGAGTATTCAACCGTAGACGAAGTGGTGCTGCCGGTCGACGCCAAGGGCAATTACACCCTCGTGCCCGGCAAAGCCTTCGGCCCGGCCAAGGCGGCCTGGTCTTACGGCGCGCCCAAGGAGTTTTTCTCCAACTTCATCTCGGGCGCTCAGCGGCTGCCCAATGGCAACACGCTGATCTGTGTCGGCGCCAGCGGGACCTTCATGGAAGTGACGCCAGAGAAGCAGCTGGTTTGGAAGTATGTCAATGCGGTTGGCGGCGGCAAAGGTGGAGCTGGCGGACCGGGCGGCAAGGGGCCGGGAGGACCGGGTGGGGCTGGCGGCAAGGGTGGCGGTGGCGGCGGCAACGTGTTTCGGGCGACTCGCATTGCACCGGATTACGCGGCGCTGACGGGGAGAGATTTGGCGCCGGGGTTGACGGTGGAGGAGTTGTTATTGAAAGATAACAAGAAGGGGAAATGACGCCGGCAATTTTGCCCAGACCAGGCCCGTTTACGGGCATGTAAAACATGAATGCCGTCGAGGCATTGCGCAGGTGTTAACATGATAGACAACCAAGTGGCTGCCCCCGGGCAGGCGGCAATCGGCTAACGCAAGCTGTCGGTAACAAGGAGTATCGCCATGAAAAAACTATCCGCTGTTCTGCTGCTTGCCGCACTTTTGGTGCTGCTCGACGCGACCCCCGCCTTCGCCTACATCGGCCCCGGCGCCGGTTTCGCCCTGGCCGGCTCCTTCTTCGCCGTCCTGGCCGCGTTTTTCTCGGCCATGCTGATGCTGCTGACCTGGCCGGTTCGCTTGCTTTATCGAGCGATCTTCGGCCGCCGCGCCTTGGCGAAAGCAAAATACAAGAAAATCGTCATCCTCGGCCTGGACGGTCTGGACCACGGGCTCACCCAGCAAATGCTGGCGGACAACAAGCTCCCCAATCTCGCCAAGCTGCGCGATCAGGGTTGCTTCAAATCGCTGGGCTCCACGGTGCCGCCGATTTCGCCGGTAGCGTGGTCGTCGTTTCAGACCGGGTCCAACCCCGGCAAGCACAACATCTTTGACTTTCTCACGCCGGACCTCAAGACGTACGCGCCCAAGCTCAGTTCCGTGGACATCAGGCCGCCGCGGCGCATGCTGAAGTTTGGTAAATATCAAATTCCGCTCGGCAAAGGCAGCATCCGGCTGCTGCGTAAGAGCAAGCCGTTTTGGAGCAATCTGAGCGAATACGGCATCTTCAACAGCATCATCCGCGTGCCGATCACGTTTCCGGCGGAGAAGCTCCGCGGTGTCACGCTGTCGGCTATGTGCGTGCCTGATCTGCGCGGCACGCAGGGCATGTTCTCGCATTTCACAACCCGCACCAAAAAGGAAGGCGAGAAGATCGGCGGCGAGGTGCACATCGTCGTTCGCAACGGCAACACGGTCACGGGTGAACTGGTCGGCCCGCCCAGCCCGTTTCGAATCGATCAGACGGTCCTCAAATGCCCATTTGTTGTCACCATTAAAGGCCCCGACCATGCAGTGCTGAAGATCAGCGGCACCAAGCATGATTTGCGTTTTGACAAATACACCGATTGGGTGCAGGTGCAATTCAAGGCGGGACCGGGCGTCACGGTTTACGGCGTCTGCAAGTTTTTGCTGCTGGCGACCGAGCCGGAGTTTTCGCTGTACGCCACGCCGGTGAACATCGACCCGGAAAACCCGGCCATGCCAATCGGCTATCCGTCTGTCTATCCCATTTACCTGGCCAAGCAGCAAGGGCCGTATGCAACGCTCGGCCTGGCCGAGGACACCTGGGCGCTCAACGAGCATATCCTCAGCGACGAGCATTTTCTCAAGCAATGCACCGATTTCGATGACGAGCGCGAGGTGATGTTTTTCGATAGTCTCGACAAAGTCAAGCACGGCCTGTGCGTCTGCGTCTTCGACGGCTCGGATCGCATGCAGCACATGTTCTGGCGCTACCACGACACAGACCATCCGGCCCGTACCCAGGGCCTGGACAGCAAGCTCGGCAACGTCATCGAACGGATGTACCAGCGAATGGACGACCTGGTCGGCCGCACCATGGCAAGGTGCGATGACAAGGACACGCTGCTGATGGTGATTTCCGATCACGGCTTCAACACGTTTCGCCGTGGCATCGATCTCAATCGCTGGCTCGAAGAAAACGGCTATTTGAAAGTGGACGACAAACGCCGGCACGAGGAGCATCTGGTCGGCGTCGACTGGTCGCAGACGAAGGCGTTTGCATTGGGACTGACCGGAATTTTTCTCAATATCAAGGACAAGTATTCGCAGGGCATCGTCAATCCGGGCAAGGAAGCGGATGAACTGCGTGAGGAAATCGCACAGAAGTTGGCGAAGGCCGTTGATCCTGCTAATGGCGCGAGTGCGGTCAAGCGAGTTTACCAGGCGCCAAAGTTCTATCGCGGGCCGTATAAAGATCATGCTCCCGATTTGATCGTCGGCTATCAACGCGGTTACCGCGTGTCGTGGGAAGCGGCCATCGGCAAAACCACCAAAGACGTTTTTCATGATAATAACAAGGCCTGGAGCGGCGATCATTGCGTCGATCCGTCGGTGGTGCCCGGCGTGCTGTTTTGCAACCAGCCGATTCATGCGGACAATCCGCGGCTGCTCGATATTGGGCCAACCGTGCTGAGTTTGTTTGGCGTCGCGGTGCCGGAATATATGGATGGCAAGCCGTTGACGGTGGGAAATGCCGCGAACGGTGCAGCGAATGAGCAGAAGGCAGTTGCGACAAGCGCAAGCTAACGTGCGACAGGGGTGAGGCCCGTTAACGGGCCTTTCCGCGCAGCGGTATTAGGCCCGCCGTTTACGGCGGGTAATATTTAAAGGCGTTTACCGATATGTCCGAATCCTCTAAGCCCCCAATGGACCGCCGCAAGTTCCTCAAACGCACCGCCATCGCCGCCGGCGCGGCCGCGATGGTAGGCACCGGCGCCTATTTCGTCGGCAGTCGTTTCCGCACCTCGCGCAGCACCGGCAAAAAGGTCCTCGTCATCGGCATCGACGGCATGGACCCGCAGCTATGCGAAGCCATGATGGCGGAGGGCGCACTTCCCAATTTGAAAAAGCTGCGCGACAGCGGGGCTTACAGTCCGCTGGGAACCAGCATTCCGCCGCAAAGCCCCGTGGCCTGGGCCAATTTCATCAACGGCGCCGGCCCCGGTTCGCACGGCATATTTGATTTCATGCATCGCCATCCCGAGAATCAGTGCATACCGTTTTTCTCCGCAGCCGAGACAATGCCCGGCCAGGGCGGTTGGGAAACAGGCGATCACAAATTGACACTGGATTTCTGGCCGTTCAATCATAAAGGCGCGGAGACACTCCTGAGGCGCCAGGGCACGCCGTTTTGGAACTTCCTCGACGAAAAAGGGATTCCGTCGACGTTTTACGATCTGCCCTCGAACTTCCCGGCCAGTCCGTCCACGCACGGCCATCACCGCTGCATCTGCGGCATGGGCACGCCGGATATGCTGGGCAGCTACGGCACCTACCAGCATTTCGCCACCAGCAACGAGGTGAATGAAACCCACCCCAATGAGCCGGTGACCTCCAAGGGCGGCAATGGCAAGCTCTACAAGCTGACCTTCGAGAACGATACGGCCAAGGCCCATTTGGCCGGGCCTGAAAACAGCTTTTTGAGAACGCCGCATCCAGTCAATGCCGAGTTTCTCATTCATCGCGACGAAGCGGCCAACGCCGCGGTAATCGACATCCAGGGCCAGCGCATCATGCTCAAGGAGGGCCAGTGGAGCCGGTGGGTCAAAGTCAACTTTGAGTGCAGCCTGCCCTGGTTTTTGCCGAACGAAAAACCCGGCGGCATCGTCCGCTTTTATCTGCAAGGCGTCAGGCACAACTTCAAGCTTTACGCCTCCCCGATCAATGTCGATCCGTCCTCGCCCGCGATGCCGATTTCCGAGCCGAACTCATTCATCAAGGACGTGAGCAAAAAGGTAGGCCTGTTCTACACCACCGGCTTTCAAGAAGCCTATGAGGCCCGCAAGGACGAAATGTTCAACGACGACCAGTACCGCCAACAGGCGACTACGGTCCTCGAAGATCGCTTCAAATTATTCCAATACGCCATCGACGATTACACCGATGGCATGTTTTACTTTTACTTTTCCAGTTGCGATCTGCAGTCGCACATCTTCTGGTGGAGCGGCGACTCGCTGCACCCGTCGCTGGAAGACGACCGCGAATTGATTCAGAAACGGTTCGGCTACGTCAAAGACCTCTATAAGCGCATCGACAAGGAAGTGGTTGGCGAGATCATGCACCGCTATGGCGACAATGCGACCATCATCGTCATGAGCGATCACGGTTTCGCCAACTTTGGTCGGCAGTTCAACCTCAACACGTGGCTACGCGCCAATGGCTATCTCGGCCCGGAGGATTGCACAGCACTGGTCGATAATCCCAATGTCGATTGGAAGCAAACCAAGGCCTACGGGCTCGGCATCAACGGTTTGTACTTGAATATGAAAGGCCGCGAGCGCGACGGCATAGTCGAGCCCAGCCAAAAGGACGCGCTGCTCAGCGAGCTTGTGCAAAAGCTTGAGGCGGTCCAAGATCCGGAAAACCCTGACAAAAAGCCCATCCGCACCGTTTACCGGGCGGATCGGTGCTATCACGGCACGGCAACGGATCTTGCGCCGGACTTGATTGTCGGCTATTCGCGCAACTATCGCGCCTCCTGGGAAACGTGCACCGGCGGCATCCTGGATGATGTATTTTCCGACAACAAAAACGCCTGGGCGGCAGATCATTGCGCCGACGCCCTGGAAGTGCCCGGCATCTTTTTCTGCAATAAGCCAATGCGCGACGGCGATACCAAACCGTGGCTGGTCGACATGGCCCCGTCGATCCTGGCCCAGTATGACTTGACTACGCCGACATCGATGACGGGTAAGAATGTGCTGAAGTGACCGTGGCACAGGCGGCTCGCCTATTTCGCGTGTGAATTACAGGCGAGCCGCCTGTCCTACTGGGGTTTCTGGAATTTTGCGTCTTTTTTGCTGATTTGCGCATCCAGTTATGGTCCAATCGCTCGGAAGCGGTGACAAGTCACCGCACTCCAAAGAGTCTTTGATGTGAGGATGAACCAATGGCCAAAGTCAACGTAGAAGGCCCCCTTTACGACCGGGCCAATGCCGCGGCGAAAACCGCGGGTTATAGCAGCATCGACGAATTCGTCGCTCACTGCATCGAAAACGAACTCCTTAAACTGAAATCCGACGAAGCTGAAAGTGCGGTAGCCGATCAGCTGCGCGGTCTGGGATATGTCGAGTAAACAGCGTGTGGAAAAGCATAGATTCCTGGCTTAATCCGATGCTGACGCCGGTGGTGGTCGCGCTCAATGCCGTGGCCAACGCGCTGGGCCGCTGGTTGCTCGCGCCCGTTGCCGCGCTGCCAGGCTGGTTGTCGGCGACTATTGTCGGCGCGGTCACGGGTGTGTTGTTGCTGTTGATGTTCAAATACACGTCGCGGCAAAAATCGATCAAGAAAGTCCGCGACGACATCAAGGCGAACCTGCTGGCGCTCAAACTTTTCAAGGAGAGCGCCGTGGTCGCGCTCAAAGCGCAGGGCGGGATTTTGATCGGCGCCTTTTGGCTGTTCGTGTTCGCCCTGGTGCCGATGATTGTGATGATGGTGCCAGTGCTGCTGTTTTTGGGACAACTGGCACTTTGGTATCAAAAGCAGCCTCTCCACGTCGGCGAGGAAGCTGTGGTAACCTTGAAGATCAATGGCGACAAGGACGCAGCCTGGCCCAAGATCGCGCTTGAACCGACCAACGCGTTGGACGTGGACATTGGACCGGTCAAGGTTGTAAGCGAGCGGGAAGTGTGCTGGAACATCAAGGCCAAGGAAAAAGGCCTGCACCACTTGGTGTTTCAGGTCGGCGATGAGAAAGTCGACAAGGAACTGGCGGTCGGCGACGGTTTCATGCGCGTCAGCGAGCAGCGGCCGGGATGGGCATGGTTCGACGTGCTGACGAATCCTTGGGAAAAGCCGTTTTCGTCCGATTCCCAGATCGAGTCGATCAAGATCGTCTACCCCGAGCGATCGTCGTGGGTGGACGGCACCGACACGTGGGTGATTTACTGGTTCATTGTTTCGTTTGTGGCCGCGATCCTGTTTCGCAAGGTGTTCAACGTCAATGT
>DASRAT010000489.1:0-2970 GCA_035638015.1 Gemmataceae bacterium
TGGCCCTTGTAGGGTGGGTGAAACCCACCAATCGCGCAAGGTGGGTTTCACCCACCCTACAAGGCGACACGCGGCAAACGACATGGCGACAGCACTTTCCAAATTGCGTTCCCCAATCGTGCTAGTGCATGGCCTGGCCGGCTTCGGCGAAGTGCGTGTTGGCGGCCTCAAAGTTTCCGAGTATTTTCCGGGCATTTCCCAAGAGCTGCGTAACGGCGGCAATCGCGTACTCATTCCCAATCTCACCCCAACCGCAGGCGTAGCCGACCGGGCAGCCCAATTGAAGCAATTCATCGACCGCGAATCACCTGGCGAGCCGGTCCATGTGCTGGCTCACAGCATGGGCGGATTGGACTCGCGTTACATGATCTCGCGGCTTGGGATGGAAGACCGGGTGTTGACATTAACCACGCTGGGGACGCCGCATCGCGGCACCAGCTTCGCCGACTGGGGCGTTCAACGTTTGAGCCGTATCGTCAAGCCCGTGGCCGACATGCTCGGCATCCCCACGCAAGCATTCCGCGATCTGACGACCGAGAGCTGCCGGCGTTTCAATGAAGAAGTGCCAGACGCTGCCAAGGTGCGTTACTTTTCGGTGGCGGGCCGCCACGACGGCAACTGGCTCGTTCCGGAGTGGCTGCTATCCTACAATGTGGTGCTACAAAACGAAGGCGACAACGACGGCGTGGTCTCGGTCGCCTCGGCCCAGTGGGGCGAGAGCATGGAACTGTGGCAAGGCGACCATTTCAGCCTGGTGAACTGGCTCAATCCGTTTGGCCACAATCGCGGCTGGGGGCGCGATCCGAAGACGCGTTACGGGCCGCTGCTGGGACGGTTGGCGGATGAGGGGTTTTGAAGTTGATTAATAGAGGTGATCAACAATGATCGAACTCACCGACGAACAGCGGAAATTGATCGATGACGGCGCGGCAGTCCGCGTTCAGGAGAACGGGCGGGAATATGTGCTAATGCGGCCGGAGGTGTATGAACGCCTCATCGGTGGGGATTGCGACGACATTTCGGTGGATGCTGATGGAATGGACAGAATGCGGGAGGAATCGGAGGCGTTGCTGGACAATTACGGGAAAGATACTTGAAGCCGAATCTTAGGCAGGAACGGCTACGAATAAGGCAAGAATTCGATCCGATTTTTCATCTTCGCCGGCTCCAGCACCTTGGCCAACAACTCCAAATCGCGAATGGCCTGGCCGATGGTAATTCCCAATTGGTGAGCGTAAATCACGCCGGCAAAATCTCGCCCGTTTTTTAACCACTCGTCCGCCAAGGCCAAGAAGTCGTCGTCTTGCGTGAAAACTGCCCGTCTCAATTGGGCAGCGCGTTCGAGGATTTGATCGTCGTCACATTGGTCCGTGCTGTCTTCAGCGCAGGTGACCACGTCCACACTTCGCCTGCGAAGTCCCTGGGTAATGGCAGCTTTGACGTGATGGTCGATGTAAAGCGGCACGCTCATGGTAGGTGGCCAAGTTGCCGCAGTTTTTCCTGGATGGCGCCATCAGCTCGTTTGCTTTTGATGTCCGCGACACGCCTTCGTCGCCGGTCAATGTCGTCATCCATTTCTTGCTGGTGGTCGTAGTAATAGGTCAACGCCGCATGTACTTGTGCCAAGCTCAAATATGGATATTGGCGGCAAATGTCCTCGGCGTGCCAATGATGGGCCAGATGGTCCTGCACAATTTCGACAACCTTGGTGGTTGTGCCGGCAACGAGTGCTACGCCGTCGGAGTTGGTTTCGATATGGGGGTAAGTCGTGATACTCATTTTTGCGACCCTACGAGTGGCGTATCCGAAGTCTTTCCAAAGTGCATTGTAAACACTCTGGCAGCGCAAATCGAATGATCATTCCCCATAGAGTAAGTAGCCCTGTCTCACCTTCAAAAACGCCTCCAACCCCGGCTGCCACGCCTTCTCCAATTCCCGCCACGGCCGTCCTTGCTCCAACCCCGTCAAAGTCGCCTGATGACTCAGCAACCGATCATAGCTCTTGATCTTCCACGCATCGGGATACAGCTTCCGCAAAGTGTGGGCCACCGCCAACCCCGTCCTGACTGGCCGAAACGTCGTCCAATTGTCCACGATGATTTGCACGCCGCCGCAGCGTTCGCCCTTGAAGGTGCTGGCCGTCGGCGTCACACTAAGCGGCACGAAGCGAACCCCCGTCAATTCCTCCTCCGCAAGTGCCGTTGCAAGTTTGCGGCCGTCGAGCCATGGAGCGCCGATCCACTCGAATGGCCGCTCCGTGCCGCGGCCGACGCTGATGTTGGTCGTCTCCAACAAGCCGATGCCGGGGTAGGTTAACGCCGCTGTCAGGCCGCGCAAGTTGGGCGATGGATGCAGCCACGTCAGGCCGGTGGCATCGTAATAATCGCCGCGCTTCCAGCCTTGCATCGAGATGATTTCCAGGTCGGCGTCGATCTTGCGTTCCTTGTTGAACAGCAGCGCCAGTTCGCCGACGGTCATGCCGTGACGTATCGGCAAGCGATGAAAGCCGACGAACGATTCCTTGCCGGCGTCGAGCACCGGTCCTTCCACCGCGAGCCCGCCGATGGGGTTGGGCCGGTCGAGAATGACGACCTTGATCTTGTTCTCGGCCGCGGCTTCCAACATCAGACCCATCGTGCTGATGTAGGTATAAAACCGGCAGCCCGCGTCTTGAATGTCAAACACGAGCGTGTCGATGCCCTTGAGCGTGGCAGCGGTCGGCTTGCGGCGTTCGCCGTAAAGGCTCCAGATTGGCAAGCCGGTTTTGTCGTCTGTGGTGTCGGCGACCTTGGCATCCACGGCGCCGCGAATGCCGTGCTCGGGACTGAACAAGGCAACAAGTTTGATGCCCGGTGCACTGTGCAGAAGGTCGATGGTCGCTCGCCCGTTGGCGTCCACGCCGGTGTGGTTGGTGACCAGCCCGATTTTGTGGCCCTTGAGGCGCGCGAAGTTTTCCTCCGCCAGCACATC
>DASRAT010000490.1:0-5483 GCA_035638015.1 Gemmataceae bacterium
GGCACGCTCGGCCTGACGTTTGGCAATGTGGTCCGGCAGGCTAGCGACGGCGCTGATGCAAGATGCGGTCCGCAGCGGCGAACGCTCGGTAAGTTGCAGGCCATGCAGGCGGGGGCACGGTTGGATGGTGGCTTGAATCAAACCACCGCCGCGCGGGTAGAAGCCGCGGCGATGCAGGCGGAGATCGATGTGGAGACCGCAAAGCTCGGTGTACGGCAGCCAGGTGGTTTTCAGGAAATCGAAGCAGGGGCTGGTCGAAACGTGAGTGCCGCCTTCCAGCGTCAATTCACTGGGGCCGCCGCCGGCGAGGGCCAACGGCAAATAGATGGTGTGCAACACGAGACTGGTGGCCCCGGCAGTGCCGATGGGGAAGTGGTATTTGCCCGGCACGACCTTGCCCGGTTCGAAGGTGATGTCGATGCTGTCGACACAGGCGCCGCGCACTGTGGCCTGGCCAATCGCGGCGGCGGCTTGCACGCTCGTCAAGTGTTGCGGCCGAAGGCCGGGGCGAGGACGGCCGGCGCGGATATTGCGCAGACGGAAAGGGCGGCCGGTGATCAGGGAGAGGCTGAGGCTGGTGCGCAGGATTTGGCCGCCGCCTTCGCCGAGGGCGCCGTCGAGTTCGATTATTTGAGTCATGTGTATGCGGGCCTCACGGGGACACGGTCGGTTTTATGGGCGGCAAACCCAGCGGCTGCATGGGACATGATACAAGGAGGTGTGTCGGGGAGATTAGGTTCGGCGCTGGCGCGCGGAGTGTGTTGTACGCTTGCGGCATTCGCCTTCCGGCGTATATTTTGCACTATCCCAAATTACTGGAGGTGCTGCCGTTTGATCTCGCTTTATTCAATCGCAGTCGCACTCCTGTCATGGCTTCTCGCCCCCTTGCGTTTCGTCATTCTCCATCTGCGACGCACCTGGACCTGGAACCTACGCACTCTGCCGATCAGTGCCAGGGAACAGAGACGCTTGGCCGCGCTTGGCATCGACGATGAAACGACGCGGCAATACCTCGTGTGGCGGAAAAGCACGTTGCTGTTGGCGGGGATTGCCACGTCTTATAGCGCAGCGTCGCACACCCAGACCGGGTTTGATCTTCTGGACGAGTTACCTGATTTGTACAGCCCTCTTGGCAGGGTGCTGCTGGTCGTCTATGACCTGGCGTTGTTTGCCTTGCCGATTTCGGCGCTGGTGTCTTACTTTTTGTGGGCCCGGCTCAAGTTTACACGGCTGCTGTTGGTGGCGGGCTGGGCGACTTCTTTTTTGGTGCCGGTTTTGATGACGCTGATTCCCGCGCATGAGATGTTCAACTGGGAAGGCCTGACCCTGCAAGTGCAGCACAAGACGCTGGAGGCTATTGGCGAGGCCCTGGAATTGCCGGTCACGATTCAGCCGCATCCCGTGCAGTTGCCGCGGTTTTTGTTTCAAACGTTCGATTTGCTCTTCGCGGTGTTCAATGCCGCGTTGCTGTTGCCCACGGTGTTGTCGATCATTCCCGGCATGTTTCGGGCATGCATCCGGCTCAAGATTTGGCTGCCGGAATCGGTCCTGCCGGGCTGGTCGCTGGTCACCGCGTCGCCGCTTTATTGCCTTGGGTTTCTGATCCTTGTGGTCAACTTGCATCAGATCGTGGCCAACTGGTTGCTGCTGGCGAGTGCCTTGGTATTTGCGATGGCGCCCCTGGTTTACACGGCTTGCGCGCCGGTGCTGCTCAAGCCGTTGGCCCGCGACGCCGGGGGTCGGCAATATCGGCTTGTTCGAGCCGCTTACTCGGCGCTGGGGTGGCTGGGGGTGCTGCTGTTCGTCATTTATTTGTGCACGCGGGAAATCACCATTGGCGGCCAGGTTTTTTGGCTCATTGGATTTGACGTGCTCACCTCCCTGGTGCGGCCGTGGGACATTATTCTGCAACTGCTTCCCTTTTGGGTCGAATACATGGGCAGGGCGTTGTTCATCACGGTGATGGTCGCCGATTTGATCTTGCGGATGCACTGCTCGGTGTGGGCGTATTGGAAGACGTTTGCCAATACGGCGGCGGCGGGGGAGTATGATGAGATGATGGGGAAGATGAGCGGGGTGGTGGGGGCGCCGCCAGCGCAGAGCGTTGGAGAAGAGTTGATACGCGAAAATGGCGAAACCTTGGAATAACGCGTCAAGAACGAGCTGCGTCCCCTTTTCTTGCTCCAGATTTCCATTGCTTGCGTACTTCGCGGATAACTATGACAAGCACAACGACCTTTTCATCGTCGGGCAAAGAGCCTTTGAACCAAATGCGCACGGTCGTTTTTGATACCGGATGCAAGGGGGTTAACCCTAGTCGTTTGTTGAAATCCATTGCAATCGAATCTTTGTCAGGGTAGATGATTTCGGCGATGCCTTCCGTGCCGGCAACGATATTCACTAACTCGATAGGTACGCCTGTGTCATTCTGCAAATGAATAATTAGGCAATGGTCGAAACTCTGCATCCTAACCAATTGCTCCTTCGACAAAATTGCCAACCTCGGCAACTCCACTTGCCCTATCCCGGCCGAAAAGGTGCCCACCTGCAACTGCTTCTCTTTCGTGAAATGATTCAATGCCCAAGGGCCAAAAGTTGTGAGTAACCCTGTCAGGACAGCTGTAACAATAGCCGCCCGGACAGTTGCACCCGGTTTGTATTTTGTCCATAATCGCGTGATCGTGCCCATTAATTGCGTCCGGATCGGTTAGGCGGGTTACACGTCTTCACGTCGTTTATGCGAGGCTAAGGAGATACTCGGCCCGTTCTTTGTCTATGACAGCGGTTTGGTTTAGAAGCCGGATCGGGAACGGCTTGCCGGGTTCCGTCCCAGCCCACCGTTCGGCCAAGTGCTTGAGGCCTTCCGCAGTAATCAAAGCAATGTCCCAATTGGTTTTCGCTTTGTACTGGATCGCCAATCTCATCGATTGAGGCGTGAACGCTGGGCCGATGACAAGGAAAGCCAGCGGGGTTTTGCTGTTTTCTCGTTCCTTGCGAAGATAGCCGTCGAATTGGGTTTCAAGGTGGTCCTGGAGGTTAACGAGCGTTTCCGCAGACTTGCAATCCCAAAGCAATGACTGGTCGTTATCCAATGGTAACCGCCCGTCGGCCCGATTTTCTTTATTTGCCCGGTCGCATGAAACATTTAGCCGGGCTTTGAAAAGAAACTCGGTGGCGTCCTCAAACATTCGCTCAATCTCCAGGTCTTTCGTAATGACCTTTTTGGCCCGAAGCTCTGCGTAAGACCGGCACGCCAATAATTCGTAGTTGTTGTACCAGACCTCCCTTTCATCTTTGGTCGTTCGTTCCTCAAATGTAAGGTCGTCGTAAAACTCGATCAACGACTGAATAAACTCTGGCTTGTTGCCGTAAGCCTTTAGGCTGAAGAAAGCGCACATGCACGAGAGCTTTTCTTTTTCTAGATCGCCGAGAACGTCAGATGGCCTTATGTTGCTGTTGACTATTCGCTCAATGAGATCGGCTTTGTTTCCGTACCGATCTAACCCGTGTTTTTGAAGAGCATTCTTAAGGTCGGCAAGCAAAATGTCGTCGTGGTTTAACAATCTTCTATAGTTCGTGCGTTGCAATTCCTGGCAAGCGTAATCGTGGCGGACGACTACAGCAATTTCGGCCGGGATGAAATCATTGTCCTGGTTGCTTTCGTCAGGGTAACTCCAAACGACGCCATTCCGTTGCTGCTCCTTGCGCGCTTCCGCGATTTCAAGGGGATTATGCAGGAGGCATTTATCCTTCGGAAACCGCTTCAGTGCGGCACTGATTAGCCAATGTTCTTCTAGGGAAATGTTCAGGTGCTCTCGTAGTACGGCCAGAAGCCGAGCTTCGTCTGGTGAAATGCTATTATCGTTACTCCAAGCCGCATTGAGAACGGTTCGGTAGGTATCAAGTTGGTGCCAGCGATCGGGGTCGCTTTTTTTAAGTTCCTCCCAATCCAGCGCTTTCGCTCGTTTTACGAGGGCTTTCTCGAACTCGATCACCTTCTCGTCGAGCCGTTTTTCCTCGCAGCTGTAAGTTTCCTCTTGCAAAAGGATGGAAAGCATTATCGCTTTGAGCTGGCCCCGATCGAAATCCTCGTCGGGAGTATTCAGGGCCGCGATCACGCGCTCTCGACTAGCGAACTTTTCAGCCTCTTTTTTGAGTAAGGAGGTGAGCTCATCGTCAGTCGTTCTTTTTGCGAAGGGATTGTCCTTCAGCACGCGGTTTTTCACGCTGAGCTTCATCAACGATGCGATATCCGCGATCTTCTTGCACAACGCTCGCCTGCCAAGCAAACGCAATTCCTCGGCATCCGGTTTGGCGGCTTTCTTGTATTTCTTCTTCAACTGAACTGAATTCGAAGTGGCATCTGAAAGTTGATTGTCATCGCCTGATTCGGATTCGTCTTTTTCAAATTCATCGCCGTCAGCGGGATCACCTGAATCGACAACGCCGCTGTCGGCCATAGGCGCATCCGTGGTGGACTTTGGATCTGCATTGGGGGCACTGGAGTCAGGCATGATGGCCTCTGCAACATAGGAAACATCAGATTGGCTTCTGGTACGAGGGTGGGCCTTTGCGATTACGTTTCGTAATTTCCATCGCCGAGGTTCACCGTAGCCAACGGCATTATCACCGGGGCGCCCACGGCTGGCAAGGACGTTTCCGCAACTTACCCCATCCAACCAAAAAAGAATCGCGCATGAATTGGAACCCACCTACGTTGAGTTCCATCACCGTCGTCAAATCGCTATCGCGAGCCAGTTCCGTCTACACCATGCCGTCCATTTCGATGTTCACGGGCCGAATCATCGAGCTCTGGACCATTCCCAATCCTCAATCTTGGGGAGGGTCTACTGAAGGCTGCGCAGCCAATGCTACGCGTAACCCCTCACCCCCAACCCCTCTCCCCGCAGCGGGGAGAGGGGCGTATCTTTGGCCGCGCAGTTGCGCCCCTTGCGCCCCTTCGCGAAAGCAAGGAGATCGTTTCCACGAAGCGGGCATTATACGCATGGATGGCATCGGCAAACTGCAATATCAGTCATTGCTGGCAAAAAACGGAGCCGGCGATCAACGGCTGTGTCGTGCAAATGTTGGCGGCCTTGGCGGCCTTGGCGGTCTTCGCTCAATCATTCGCCGGATGGAAATCCAGCACCCGCGAACCAATCCTGGCGGCGAAGCGGATCTTCTGTTCGGTGGACAGCTCATCCGTGTAGCGTTGCCGTGTCGCACAGATCCAGCGAATGGGCCGATAGCGGTAGTCGGTCACCACGCGCGTCAGCACGGGGCCGTTGTGCAACAGAGCGCCGCGGATCAAGGCGTCCATGTCGGCGGCGCCGCTGATTTCCTGGTAGGCGACGCCGAGGCCTTGAGCGAGGGCACGGTAGTCGAGGCGGGCGAGGATGGTCGCGGTGGTGCGTAAGTAGGCGGGGCGCTGGAGCTGCTGCATGAATTGGTAGGTTTGATCGTCCAGCACGAAGAACTTGACC
>DASRAT010000491.1:0-5307 GCA_035638015.1 Gemmataceae bacterium
GAGTGGCGAGTGGCGAGTGGCGAGTGCTGATCGCTGACCATCTGGTTCACCTTTTTTTGCGTCGTCACCACTCGCCACTCGTATCTCACCAACCCCATCGCGCCGGCAGCGCGCCGAGCACCACCATCAGCTTGCGCCAGCGGCTGACTCGAATCCGGCTGCTGAAAACGTCGTAATCGCGCCGCTCCATCACATCGAGCAGCGCGCGATAGGTCTTGGCCATCGCCACGAATACGGTCCGGCCGGCGGGTTGCAGCATTGGGACCAACGGCCAGGCGGCAGCGTAGAATTCACGCGCTCGCGCAATTTGAAAACGCATCAGCTCACGAAAGCGGTCATCACAAACGGCCTGCCGCAGTTGTTCCGCGCTGTAGCCGAAGCGGTTAAGGTCTTCGCTGGGAAGATAAACGCGGCCGCGGGCGGCGTCCTCGCCCAGGTCGCGCAAGATATTGGTCAATTGGAAGGCAATGCCGGCGTTGACGGCATAATCCTCGGCTCGCTCACCCGCGAATCCCCAGATATGAATGCACGCCAGGCCCACCACTGACGCCACGTGATAGCAGTAATTCCGCAAATCGCCAAATGTGGCGTAGTGTGCCGGCGACAAATCCATGGCCACGCCGTCCAGGGCCGCTTCCAGGTATTTGATGGGAATGTTGTAGCGCCGCACCGTGTCAACCAGGGCGGGGTGGATCGCATGATCTGCAGCTCCCGCCAAGGCAAGGCCAAGGCTTTCACGCCAGTGCTGGAGCTGCTCGCGTTTGTTGTCCACGATTCCAGGCTCGTCGCCGATGTCGTCGGCAATGCGCATGAAGGCGTAAACGGCGCACATCGCCCGCCGCTGTGCCGCCGGCAGGAATCTGAACATCGGATAAAAACTGCTGGCCGCCCGCCGCGCAATCGTCTCGCAGGCGGCATACGACGCCGCCAACGGCGCACTCAATACTCGCGAATCATGCGGCTCGGCAATCACAACAACGACGCCTTCCATTTGCCAATCAAGGTGCGGCCAATCAATGCCAGCTTGTCCCATTTGCTCAGCGCCGGCCGCGCTTGCCAGACATTGTAGCCTTGCTGTTCGATCTTGCGAAGGATGGCTAGCCCGCCGCCCAGGAAAAGCTCGATGTCCGGTTGCACGTCGTGCGGCATCTGCGCGATCAAAGGCCGGCCGTCTTCGAACAACTGTCGCGCCCGCTCCACCTCAAAACGCAACAGTTGTTCAAAGGCAGGCGTGAATTGACGCGCTTCCAAGTTCGCGTCGCTGTAGCCGAATCGTCGCCGGTCTTCCGCGGGAAGGTAAACGCGGCCGATATCCAGATCGCGAGCCACATCTTGCCAGAAATTGGCCAGTTGCAGCCCCGTGCAAATCTTATCCGAGTAACCGCGGTTCAGCGCATCGTGGGATTCGCACAGGTAAAGCACCAGCCGGCCCACGGGATTGGCCGAATTACGGCAATAGCCCAGCAGTTGCTCGTAGGTGTCATAACGCTTGACGCGCTGGTCCTGCTCGAAAGCCAAAAGCAAATCGAGAAACGGCTCGGGCGGGATGTGGAATTGCCGCACGGTATCGCGCAGCGCCACCATCACGGGATGCCGCGGCGTGCCGTTGTAACATTCCAACAATTGTTCGCGCCACCACTGCAGCAGGTCGAGTGCCTTTTGCCCGCCGCCGGTCTCGTCGCCCAGATCGTCGGCCCAGCGGCAATAAGCGTAAACTGCGTGGAAGGGGCGCAGCAACCGCCGCGGCAACAGCAGCGAGGCCACGCTGAAATTCTCGTAATGCGTGCGAGCCAAGCGTCCGCAATAGGCATAGGCCTCCGACAGCGTGGGAGGCGCGGCCTGACTGTTGGGTCCGTGTTGGGCCAGGTCTTTGGCGAATCCGTGGAGCATGGCAGCCATTGTAGGAATCTCGTGGCACAGGCGGCCCGCCTGCATTTAACAACTCAAAACAGGCGAGCCGCCTGTACTACGGCGCACAACTGCACTGCCAAACCTGTCTAGCATCGCAACTTCGCCTGGTGTAAACTCCCCCTCCCTAAACTCTCTTTCCCGCATTTTTTCATGGAGGATCGGGGAATGCGCCGTCTCCTTTGGATCGTCCCTTCGGCCATTGCGGTTGCCCTGGCTGGCTATTTTCTCGGCAAGCCCGCCACTGCTCCCGCCGATGCCATTCAACCGACCCCCGCCAATTTGCCCATTCCGCCGTGGGCCATGCAGCAAGCGCTCAAGCCCGAGCCTATCAGGCTTAACACAGCACCCAGTTCGCCCGAGTTGCCGGTGACGCAGATTGTGCTCTACAGCAGCGGTGTCGGCTTCTTTCAGCGTGAAGGCTATGTCGACGGCAACGCCCGCGTCGATCTGAGTTTTCCGGTGCAGGATGTGAATGACCTGCTCAAGAGCCTGGTCCTCCAAGATGAAGGCGGCGGCCGCGTCAGCACCGTCGGTTATGACAGCCATGATCCGATTGACAAGACGCTCAACGGATTCGCCATTCAGCTCACCAATAATCCGACGCATGCCAACGTGCTGTACCAGGCCCGCGGCGAAAAGGTGGAAGTCACGCTGAGCGGCAAATCGTCAAACTACAATAGCGATGGCAACTACCTTACGCCCGCGCTGGTGCTCCAGGGCACGATCATGGGCGTGGAGACCAAACAGCCCGCCAGCAAGGAGGGCGTTGTCGTTGAAGTGTTAAACCTGTTGTGCGCCGACGGCATTCGCACGGTTCCGCTGGCCGAAGTGCAGCGTGTGAAATTCCTCAACCCGGCCCTGGAAACCGAACTGGCCAAGGCGCTGGACGTGCTGGCCCGCGCTCATGACAAGCAAAAGAAGCATGTGAGCCTGGCGTTTGAGGGCAACGGGCTGCGTTCGGTGAAAGTCGGCTATGTCGTGGAAACGCCGCTGTTCCGCACCAGCTACCGCCTGCTCATCGGCAAGGACGGCAAGCTGGCTGTGCAAGGCTGGGCGTTGGTGGAGAATCCCAGCAATGACGATTGGAAAAACGTACGCATGTCGCTGGTCTCGGGGCGGCCGATTTCGTTCAAGATGGATTTGTACAATCCGCTGTATGTGCCGCGGCCGGTGGTGCAGCAGGAGTTGTATACGTCGGTGAGGCCGCCGGTGCACAACGGGGCAATTGCAAGCGCGCAAAATGCAGATAGATCAATGTCTACTGCGCCAAAGTATCAGGATTTGCAGCCACCCATGGCCGTTTACTCGGCGGCTGCTCAACTGCCAGCCTCACCTCCAGCTCCGTCACCTCAAACTGCTTCTGGCTTTGTCCATAACAATACTGGACCCTTAGGCAACGCAACAGGACGGTATGTCGACATTAATTCTCCAATGCACTTTGCTGCAGTCGATACGGCAACTGCTACCAACCTCGGCGCCACGTTCGAGTACGCCATTGACCAACCTGTCACCATCCCGCGGCAAAAGTCGGCGTTGTTGCCCATTGTCAACGGCGGCCTGGAAGGCGACAAAGTCAGTGTTTACAGCCCCGGCGCTCATGCCAAATACCCGCTGCTGGCGTTGCGTTTCAAAAACACCACCGGCGTCCATTTGATGGCCGGCCCGGTGGCCGTCTTCGAGGGTTCCAACTATTGTGGCGACGCCCAGTTGCCCGACATTCAGCCCAATGAGGAACGCCTCGTCAGCTATGCTCTCGACCTTGGCACCGAAGTCGAAGCGATTGCCGGCGACCAAAATGATCAGGCCGTCTCCGTCCGCCTGCACAACGGCCTTTTGACCATGACCAAAAACTGGCGCGAGACGAAGACCTACACCATCAAAAACCGAAGCCCGCACGATCGCGTGGTGATCGTGGAGCATCGTTTCCGGCCCGATTACAAGCTGGTCAGCAAACAGGAGCCCAAGGAGCGCAGCCAGAGCGTTTATCGTTTCGAGGTCAAAGTTGCCGCGGGCAAAACGGGCACGCTGGAGGTCGCGGAAGAAAACAAGTACGATTCCCACTCCAATTTGTCCAATTTGGCTGCGACCAACACCCATGTCATTCGCTATTTGGTAAAATGCGACCTAAGCAACGCCAAGGTCAAAACGGCCTTGGAGAAGGTTTTGGAGGTTCACGAAAAGGCGGCTAAAACCGCGAACGCCGTGAGTGGCCTCGAAAAACAACTGGCGGACATCACCGCTGACCAAGCCCGGCTGCGGGCCAATCTCAAAGAGATGCCGCAAAACGCCGCGGCCTACAAGCGTTACCTCGAGAAGTTCGACAGCCAGGAAACGACCATTGAAAAGCTGCAAACGCAGATCAGCGAATTGCGCGAGCAAGCGCAGAAACAGCAGCAAGACTGCAAGGCTTATCTCAATGGCCTGGATCTCAAGGCGACGATACAGAATGCGCCGCCGGGAGCTGTGCCGCAACCTGGAGGACCAGCTGTCGACGCAAGGTATCCAACCCAAGAACTGCAAGCCATGCCTCGCAAGCAGTGAGGATTGGCCGTGAATAACCACCGAAGGACGCGGATTCAACTCGGATCCGCGTCCTTTTGCATTTATCCGCTGTCACATTGGCGATTGCTCGCGAATGAACGCCACGCTAAAGTGGCATCATGCGTTCCAACCCCGCCAATGATCTGGACAGCCCCTGGAAAGAAGCCCTCGACCTTTTCCTGCAACAATTCCTGGCATTCTTCTTCCCCGCCATCCATGCCGCAGTCGATTGGTCGCGGCAATATGAAAGCCTGGATAAAGAGCTTCAAAAGCTTGACCCCGATGCCCGCGTGGGAAAGCGTTTGGCTGATAAACTCTTCAAGGTTTGGCTTAAAGACGGCCAAGAGGCCTGGCTGCTCATTCACATCGAAGTCCAGGGCCGCCGCGAGAAGCAATTCGCCGAGCGGATGTTCACCTACAGTTACCGGATTTACGATCTTTACCGCAAACCCGTCTTGAGCATGGCGGTGTTGTGCGACGCCGACCCTGCCTGGAAGCCCGACCATTTCGGCTATAATATGTGGGGCTGTGAGTTGAGCCTGCGTTTCCTGGTTGCCAAGCTAGTTGAATACAAAGGCCAGGAACAGCAACTGGAAGCCGACCGCAACCCCTTCGCCGCGATTGTTCTGGCACAATTGAAAGCGATCGAAACGCGGCAATCGCCTTCGGAGCGCAAAGTTTGGAAACTCCGCCTTATCAAAGCGCTTTACGATCGCGGCCTGAAGCGAGAAGAAATGCGGCAGCTCTTTCGATTGATAGATTGGATGATGAGATTGCCGGACGAATTAGAAGCAGAGTTTTGGCAAGACATCCACCACTTTGAGGAGGAAAGACGGATGCCGTACGTTACGAGTG
>DASRAT010000492.1:0-2700 GCA_035638015.1 Gemmataceae bacterium
CCCGGATGGCAAAGTGCTGGCAACGGCAGCGCACGACAAAGTGACGCTACAGGATTTGAATTCCGGCCGGGAATTGTGGAGCAATGCGTCGCTGCCAGGATTTTACGTCCTTTCTCTTGCCTTCAGCCAGGATGGCAAGAGCTTGGCTGTTAACTCAGCAAATGCAATTGCCGTGTTGGAAACAACGACCGGCAAGCCCGTCGGTTTCACACAGCAGGATCCGGGCATTATCAGGGGCGCGGATGAGAATTGGCAATCGGTCATTTTTGCGCCCGATGGCCGGACTTTTTTTGTCCGCAAAGGCAATGTACTTTCCCTGCGCGCGACTGCCACCGGCAAAGAAATCCGCACGTTTGGCGGCGGTCACATTAACACAATATCGCCAAACGGCGAACAAGTATCCATCGCAACTTATCCCTGGACGCCCCCGGGCCTATCTATACCGCTGCGCGTCGTGGAAATGAAGTCCGGGAACGAGCTTTGGTCTCACGCAGGGCAGCAAGGACCATGGGCAAGGTCCTCCGAAGTGATCTTTAGCTCGGACGGCAAAGCCGTTGCGTTGCTCTGCGAAAATGACGGCAATCTTGTTTTGGTAGATCGCACCACTGGCCGTGAGATTAAAAAGTTCCAGTGGCAATCCCTAAGCATAAACCACAATGCTGTGCCCATTGCCGTATCCGCTGACCTCAAGTTAGCGGTCGCCCAGTCCTTGCCGGTCGAGGTTTGGGACCTGGTCAAAGGCCAAAAGTTGCGGGAATTGAACGACATCTTTGGGGCATACAATTGTCGTTTCCTCCCAAACGGTTGGCTCGCAGTGCCGCAAAAGACGGGGACCGAGTTATGGGACGCCAGGGCGGGGAAAAAGCTTTTTCAGGTTCCAGGATGGCTTGCGGCGTATTCCCCGGACGGCAAATGGCTGCTGACGACCAACCTCGAGGTGCGATCCGCCCAGACAGGTCAATTTCAAGCCGCGTTGCCAACGCTAACCAGAACGTCGTACAATCGTGCCGGCAGTTTACTGGTCGAAATGTCGTTTTCATTTGATGGCAGCTTGCTGCTTGCGGTCGACGGGGACGGTCATGGCGTAAGTCTGCGTGAGACCATCACCGGCCGAGTTGTATGGGTACGGCGCGACAAATCCCACCTATTCACTGGCGCGACGCTTTCGCCGGACGGCCGCACGCTTGTTGCCAATTACGATCATCATTCGCTTTTGGTCTACGACGTGACCGGCCTGGCGACCGAACCGGGCAAGTTGCCCGCGTTAACCTTGACAAACGCAGACGCCGAACGTCTTTGGGTGGATCTGGCCAGCAACGACGGGCCACGAACACATCTCGCCTATTGGTCCTTGATCGCCGCCGGGCCGCAAGGCATCAAAGCGCTCAAGGATCGGCTCAAGCCAGTGAAAAAGCTCGACTTCACGGAAGCCGGGGCCCTGGTTATCGACCTGGACAGCAACCGCTTCGCCGACCGCGAGCGTGCTATGCAGCGGCTGCTGCAACTGGAATGCCGGTCGGTGTTGGAGAAAGCGCTGGCCAACAAGCCCAGCCTGGAAGTGAAAATGCGCATCGAGCTTCTGTTGCCCAAGTTACCGGAGATACCGTCCGACCCCGATTTGCTGCGGACGGTGCGGGCAATTTCCATATTGGAGGCAATCGGCGGCGACGAGGCGCAGGCGATTCTGCGCGACCTGGCCAAGGGCGCTCCGGGTGCACGCATCACCTTGGCGTCAAAAGCGGTGCTGGAACGGATAATGGTGAAGTGAGTCGTCATTTGTGCCCTGGATACGACTGAGCTGGCGCTTGATAGGGTGTGATTGCAACATGTATCTCGGCATTGAAATCGGCGGCACGAAATTGCAACTGGGCGTCGGCCCCGGTGACGGGACATTGACCGCGCTTTGGCGCGGCAGCGTGGATGTTCCGCGCGGCGGCGATGGAATCCGTGAGCAAATCCTCAAGGAAACGCCGGGCCTTCTGGAGCGCGCCGGCTTGGCACGCCAACAAATCCACGGCATTGGCGTAGGTTTCGGCGGGCCGGTTGATGACGCGGATCAAACCGTCATCAAATCGCATCAGATCGCAGGCTGGGACGGCTTTCCCCTGGCGAAATGGCTGACGGAGTTGCTCGGCTGGCCGGTGGCGTTGGCCAATGATGCCGATGTAGCAGGATTGGCGGAGGCGCTCTTCGGTGCGGGCAAGGGGTTGTCACCGATCTTTTACATCACGATTGGGTCGGGGATCGGTGGCGGGTTGATCATTAATGGGGAGATTTATCGCGGTTGCGGGAGGGGAGCGGCGGAGATTGGGCATTTGCGATCGCCATTTTTGAACAATAACAAAATCGTGTTTTCCTCAGTGGAAGCCATTGCGTCAGGCTGGGGAATCGCCGGCAACGCCGAATTTCTAGCTGACAGTACTCCCGCATGGCATCGCTCGTCACTTGCTCGCAAGCACCGCAAGGAGCAAGCAATTACTGCTTTAACGGTTGTGGAAGCCGCAAAATGCGGCGATGAAATAGCCACACGTGTCCTGACTCAAGCTTGGGCCGCACTTGCAGAGGGAATTTGCCATGTCATTGCGCTGCTTGCTCCCAAGCGGATTGTCATAGGTGGCGGTGTTTCATTAATGGGCGACCAAGTGCTGTTCGCACCATTGCGTGAAATGGTGGCTGAGCGTGTTTTCCAGCCATTCGCCA
>DASRAT010000493.1:0-4302 GCA_035638015.1 Gemmataceae bacterium
GCCTCCAACCCGCGGAGTTGGGCTTGCATCCAGGCTTGCTGGTTTGCCTCGTTCCACGCCCGAAGCCAAATTGCGACCTCTTGCTCTTTGTCGGCATCAAAATGTTCCGGCATCCCCTTTCCTGTTCCGCTGTTGAAATGGAGGAGATGCGTTCCACGCATCTGAACGCCCGGCGGCGGCGGGTTTTTTGCCAGCCATACCTTAAGGTCCTCGTCCACATTGATCTCGCGGCCCGATTGCTGCCGAATCTCCACCATGATCGAAGCGACCGACGTGCTGACCAGCCAAAAAATCGCCCAGGCAATGCCAACGTACAGCGATTTCCGCGTCATCGAAGACATCGCCAGCATCAGGGTACCGGTCGACAGCGTGATAATCAGCCCATAAGCGATGCTGCCCAGCAGCAACGGATAAGTGTCCTTGACGACGCTCAAATCGAAACTGAAACCGACGCCGATGACATAGGCAAAAATCGCCGGCACAACTGCCACGGCCGCCACCAGCGCCCCGATGACACCCAGCTTGCCGATGAAATAGTCAAACCGAGTGAGCGGGCGGGCGAGATACAGGGGTAAGGCATTGAAACGCAAATCACGGCTGATCAATCCTGGCCCTGCGATCACGACCAGCAGCATGATGCAGAACATCTGCACCTTGAAGAAATACCAGTATGCCAACGTCCAGACCGTGACGCGAAAAGCAATGGGATCGCGCAGAATCTCCGCCGGCAAAATCATCTGGGCCAGTGGCAGTACCGTTTCGTTGCGTTGCTCCACCATGCCCCAAATCGCCACGAACACAACCAGGGCCAGCGCCGGCATCCAGGCCAGCAAAATGAGAACGCGCAGGATGCGGTTTTGTGTTTGCACGCGCACGCCGTGCCGCGCGATCGCCAGCCAGCGCCAGGCGTGACTGGTCAATGGCCCTTGCCAATGTTGGTAGCCTTGATCGAAAATGGGCATGGCTACACCGCCTCTTCCACGGTTTTGAGGAACACCTCTTCCAGCGTGCTGCGTTGCGGTCGCAAATAGCGAATCTGCTCACCTGTGGACGCCGCCAGTTGCCAGAGCATGTCGCGCGTTTGCCCGTCGGGCAACCTTACCAAAAGCACGTCGCCCTGTGCCTTGACGGCACAGCCTTGCTCGGTCAACCGCCGCGCGAATGGCGCCGGGTCGGACTTGACGCGGACTTCCACCATGTGATCATGCGTCTGTTTCAAGTCACGAATCTTGCCCTCGGCCAGCAGCTGGCCCTGGGCCAAAACCAGCACGTGATCGCAGACTGTCTCCACATCAGGCAGCAGATGGCTGGAAAAAAGCAGGCTCATGCCCTTGTTGTGGGCCAGGTCGCGGGCCAATTCCAACACCTCTTGCCGGCCCGCCGGATCCATGCCGTTGGTCGGTTCGTCGAGGATGAGCAGACGCGGATCGTGCACAATCGCCGCGGCCAGCTTGAGACGCTGTTTCATTCCCGTAGAGTACGATTCCACCCGCCGGTATCGCGCCTCGCCGAGGCCGACATAGTTCAACACTTCATGGGCACGCTGCATGGCGTCTTTCCAGGCCATGCCGCACAGCTCCCCGGCATAGGCGACCGACTCAATGCCTGCAACTCCGGGAAACAAGCATTCGTCTTCCGGCGCGAACCCAACGGTCTGGCGGATATTCAGCCGCTGAGAATGGATGTCCATGCCGAGCACCTGGCCATTGCCGGCATCGACGTTGATAAGGCCAAGCAGAGTGCGAATGAGCGTGGTTTTGCCCGCGCCATTGGGGCCCAAAAGCCCGACGGCTCCCGTCGGTACGTTCACCGACAACTGGCGCAGGGCTGTGATTTTGCCGTAAGTCTTGGTGATGTCCTGCAAGGAGAACAGCATGCTGGCTCCACCGACGCAATGGATGGATTGTCAAGTTACTTCTTATTCGGCCCGAAGGGGCAAATCTTTACAAGGAGCCGATTTTTACTTCTTATCCATTGCGACGTGCTAAAGCCACCCGACTGGCCTGCGCCGGAAGCAATAGCAACGGATTGATAGATCAGACCGTGGCTAACACTTCCGGCTCGCCAGCGTGCTAGCCGGCCCAGGTGTTGAATAACCATGGCAGGCTCGCCATGCCAAAATCTCCGGCCTCGAACCAAATGGCTTCGTCACGCCTGCGGCTCTCTTGCTGCCGCTGCGTTTGCGGCGGTGGATTTTTCTCATTGGCGGAACCGAGAAAGCCGCGCCAGATGCCGCTGTTTGCCAAATCCGTGCTCATCCGATCCGCGGGCCGAATCAAAAAGCCGGGGAGCCCGAACTCCATGGGGTGAGCCGCTAACTCCGTGGTCAAAAACTGGCTGCCGGGAATCAACAAGCTGAAAACGCGGTCGATGACCTTGGCCGGATGGGTGCCGCCTGGCTGGCCGTGATTGTGGTTTTCCGGTTGCACAATGAAGGACGCCTGAAGCTCGAAAGCGCCGATGTCCACGCTTTTGCCGACAATGCGGGGCAAGCCACGTTCATCGTTTTCGCCGGAGGCAAAATTGCTGTCGCCGCTGTTGATGGCGGGGCTGGCGGGCGAGAAACCGGTGGCCGTCAGGAGGGCGTGCGTCTTCAACTGGTTCGGGCCGCCATTGTATTGCAGAGGGCCAAGGCGGGGTTCAACTGGACCTTTGGTTTGCGAGCCGACGAGCACACCGTCGAAAGGCAAGTTCGAGCCGTCGTTGACGCCGAGCAGGATTTTTGTGGAAATGGGCGAGAAATGGCCCAAGTAATCAGGCGCAACGACGCTGGTGTTTTTGGCGATCAGCGTGTCGAAGGCATCGACCGTGCCAAACTGAATGTCCTTGGCGGTCAGGCAGAAAACGCCGCCACCCTGGCCCGTGGGGCCGAACAGAGTGTTGAAGGCAATGGTGACATTGCCCAGTCCAAGGTGGCCTTTGGTGAGCAAGATACCGCCGCCCCAGACATCGCCGTGGAGGCCCGTGCCACCGCCGGGGCCGTTTTGGCCGGGGTCGACCCCTGCGCCGCCAGCGCCGCCATTACCGCCGAAGGAATCGAGCACGAAATTCGACGAAATGGTAACGTTGTCCATGAGTGTATCTGTGTCGTCGTCGAACATACCGGCGCCCTGTCCAACGCCGCCGTTGCCGCCCGCGGCGCCCGCGCCACCAGCGCCAAAGCTGCTTCCGGGAGCAGCCTGGGAGTTTCCGCCGGCGCCGCCGAAACCACCGCGGCCGGGCGCCAGGCCGTTGTGAGAGAATGTGCAAGAACTGGTTTCGAAGTTGGCGCCGGAAAGATACAAACCGCCGCCCTGGGCGCCGCCGCCGTGGCCAGCGCTGCCGCCATTGCCCGCCGGTAGAGCGCCGTCAGTTCCCGGACCGCTGGCGCCACCGTGGCCGCCGTGACCGCCGAAGCCGCCAAAGGCATTGTTGCTGTCGAAGGTGGATAGCGAAACACTGACGGGGCCGACGGCCCAAACGCCGCCGCCCTGGCCAAGCCCGCCGTGCCCGCCGCTGCCGCCGTCGCCGCCACTTCCGCCAAATTGGAAGATAGAAACAACCCCAGTTGGGCCTGCGGGGCCGTCGCCACCTGTGCCGCCCTTGCCTCCCGCGGCGATGTTGCTATTGACCTGCTCGCGGATCATGTAAACCGCTTCTTGAAGGGCGAAAACTCCGCCGCCTTCCGCCGTGCCAGCCAGGGCGCCATTAGCGCTGGCCATGCTTGGGTAGTTGAAGTCTCCCGTGGGGCCGGCGTCGCCCCCGTCGCCGCCATCGCCGCCGGTAGCAGTGTTGGATGAGACCGATGAATCGTAGAAATTGCAAGAACCGAACTCGGCATAGAGTCCGCCGCCTTGAGCGATGCCGCCGACGCCCCCGTCGCTGGCAAATCCGCCCACGTAATCGCCGGGGCCGCCGTTGCCTCCATTGCCACCCTTGCCGGCCACGGCGGAATTGAAGTCGATGGCTGCATCGGCTTCGAGGTAGGTGTGGGAAGTCCAAATGCCGCCGCCCTGGGCGTCGCCGCCGATGCCGCCTTTGCCGCCACTATTGAAGGTGTCATACGCTGCGCCGCCGTGACCACCGCCATTGCCGCCGTTGCCGCCCGCGCCGCCTGCGCCCGCGTTGGCCGTGTTATGCGTGAAGGGTGACGATGTGAATTCCAGGGCATTGCCCAGGGTGAATAGGCCGCCGCCCTTGACATGGCCGCCTGTGCCGCCGTCGCCTCCGGGGCCGTTGTAAAAACTGTTGCCGACATCGCCGCCCTTGCCGCCCATGCCGCCGGCGCCGGCCACCGCGCTGTTGAACGTAATGGCCGTGGAC
>DASRAT010000494.1:0-3376 GCA_035638015.1 Gemmataceae bacterium
GCCAATTTTGGAGCCGTTTCCGAGGAGAGGTGGGCTGCCACTTTGCACTCCGCGGGAGTCAAGAAAGTCGTGGCCATGGCGGCCAAAAAGTCGATAGGGCCGCGTTGTCGGCGATTTGACGACCACGCGGCCCATTGCAGACCAAGTTGTTGGGGCCGCGGCGGGCCTCGTCCTTATTCACCAAGCGCAAAAAGGCGTCATGCACCAAGGCGGTGGCAGTGTGGGGATCGCCTTGCTCAATAGCGCTGAGGGCGCGGGTAACGTGAGTCATGGAGTCGACGATAACCGAGCTTTTGCGTTGCACCGCAAACAGCCGTTCGGAAACCATCCGTCATCAATTACAAGCTCGCCGGCCTCAGCCACCCATCACCGGCGCTGCACTTGGATGATTGATGCTTACATGTGTCAGACGAACGGCACGTAAACAACGGGATATCCGCCATATTGGCAAAGACAGGCAAGCGCCTTGCTTTACCAAGGCCAACAAAACCCGTTGATCTACGTGTCATTCGCATGTCGAAAAAGGCCACTTCACCCAAGCATCGTCTTGACGTTCACTCGGTAAATGTCATGTCACCACATCACCAGCTTTAATGTTGCTGATGACATCGCCTGGGCCATTGAAGAACCAATCGCGGCCAGTTCCGCCGGCCAGGCTGTCGGCAAAGAGATCATCATGCACGGTATTGCTGTTGAGCAGAATCTCCATGCCTGCGACGACGTTCTTGGCCGCCACGCCCTGAGAGTTGCTGCCGGTCAGCAGATCGCTCATGCGATCTTCGAAGCCCAGGTCGGTCCGGTTCCATTCCTGGAAGACGACGTCCAGAGCAGCAATGTCCAGCGCGGGTTGGGTGAAATCGGTAGTGCCGCTAATCAGGATGGCCTGGCCGGAGCCACCGATGAGATTGTCGGCGCCGCCGCCGCCGATCAGGATGCTCCGGCCTGCGCCGGCGATGAGCGTATCATTGCCGTTGCCGCCGATAACGTTTTGAATGTTAGCGATGCCGCCAGCGATGCCCGTGGCCGTGCCCAACTGCAGATTGACCGTGACGTCAGTGGCTGGTTGGGCCGACTTGCCGGCGCTACCCGCGGCGACGATGCTTTGGATGTCTGAATCGCTCAATGCGCGGTCGTATATCGATGCCTCATCGACAAGGCCGCTCCAAAAACCATTCAAGACACCGTCCGAGTTTGACAACGTCCCAATCCGCACTGGGCTGTTGCTGTCGCCGATTCCGGTGACGGTATGGTCGTGTCCGGCAACGAAGCTGCTGGGAATCTCAACGCCATTCAGATAAATCTTGATGGTTTGGGTGGCGACGTCAAAAGTTCCCGCAACATGCTGCCAGCTTCCTTCAACAAGGACTGGGTTGTCGGTTTCAATCACGCGGCCAAGGCCTGATTGGTAAACACCGAATTGAATTCTGCCGTCGATGCTGCCTAAAAACCAGCTGACATTGTCCGGTCCAGGATCACTGGACTGGTATTTCGACAGGATGCTGCGTAATCCGATCACCGAGACGGGATTGACCCAGGCTTCGAGCGTAAGCGAGGACGGAGTTTGGTTGGGGCTGTCCGGAATTTCAATGAAGTCGTCCACGCCGTCCAGGGAGAACGCCTGACCTACCTGGCCCTGGGCGAAGGTCGCGCCATTTGTGGGTGTACCATTGTTGGCGCTAACGGCGTCGGTCGCGTCCCCTTCGCCCTTGTACCAGCTTATGAGGCCGGGGATGGACGCCGTAACGTCGTATCCTGAATAGTCAAGCGTGTTGACTCCGCCGCCGCCGTTAATGAAAAGTGGAGTGGCGGTCACCGCCGACCGCAGGGAGAAAATCTCGTCCGCCGCGCCGCCCAGAACTTTCACGGACGACGTGGCCGGCAGATTCCACGATTGCGCTATCGAGGTTAGTCCCAGCATGCTGACATTGCCATCAGCGTCGAAGCCGCTGAAGGTGACATGCTTCGCTGTGGTATCAACATTGCCGGAGTCATCGAAGACCACGGTGACAGCATCATTGGCCGTATAGCTGACGACATTGACCTGGTCGAGAATGTTTGTGAGCGTGCCGCCGAGACGTGGAGCCTTGCTGCCAACCGTCACTTGATCGCCACTGGCGGCTTGGATTTTGAAGGACCCACCGAGCGCCACACTGCTGACGTTGACAGTGTTGCCGCCTACCATGGAGGCATATACGATGGCCCCCACGTTGGAAAACACTTGGGCCTGGCCGTCGCGTTTGACCCCGGTGGAGGTCAACGTGTAGGTGTGCGGGGCGGTGTTTCCTATGTCGTAGTATTGGGCGAAATCGCCGTCCGCGGGCTGACCGTTGAAGACGACCGGGCCCTTGATCGCGTTGGCGGATGCGTCTACTGCGAAATCGTTCGGGCTGCCAGCGCTGCCGTTTACAGTTACGGTGGTATTGGCGACACTTCCAACCACGGCAGCAGTACTGGCGGCACTGGCGGCGCCGCTCATATTGAGCGTAATTGCTTTGAAGGACGCGAATGAGATGGGGGCCATGTCCTCAAAAAAGCCCGTGGCTTCCACGCGTCTTAGCAGATCCGCGGCAAGAGTGTAATTTTCGACGGTGTCCGTGCCCTGGTCGTTGAATGTGAGCTGGTCCACCCCGCCCTGGCCATTGAGAGTGACCGGGCCTTGAATTCCTTGCAGACGATTGTCAGTGTCACCAACCGCAACAGCGTCTGATCCGGTGCCGGCGAAGAGAATCGTGGTCAATCCGGCAACGGTTCCCTCGACGTTAAAGGTGTTGCCGCCGCTGCCGCCCTTTAGTGTAACCTGCTCGAGATCGGGACCCAGATCAATGGTCGTGCCTCGCGTGGCAATGGTCTCCCGGCCGTCCGCCTGCGAAACTGTGTAAGTTTGCGGGCGGGTTTCGCCGCTGTCATTGAGCACGAGGCCATCCGGGCCAATGCCGCCGGTGACGGTGAGCGCGCCGAAGTCGGAAATCGTGTGGGTCTTGCTGCCAATATTCAGCACGTCATTGCCCAGATTGAAATTGACTGTTTGTGCGGGGGGCCGGACATACATGTTGATCGTGGTTCCGCCGCTGCCGCTGGTCCAATTGAAAGTGTCAAGCGGGTTGCCTATGACTTGGATATTGGCGGCGCCAGAGCGCTGGAACGACGTTCCGAGGATGGACGCGCTAATGTCAAGCCGCTGTGGCGTCGTCGCCGCCTGATCGTTGAGGTTCAACGTGACGGCGCTGCCGCCGGAAGGACCCACGGCAATCGCACCTTGAATGTTGTCGAGCGAGTTCAGATCGTCCCCAACATTGACCACACTGTGGCCGGTTGCGCTCATCACCAAAAACCCGGTCGTCTTGCTGACGTCGATCAGATCGTCGCCCCCGCTCGC
>DASRAT010000495.1:0-5089 GCA_035638015.1 Gemmataceae bacterium
CATACGAGGCGCTCTATACATCCAGATCGCCGGCGCAACTCGCGGAGGCGCCAGCGTCATGATCGCCAATGTGATGTTATCTACAGACAATGCTATCGTGACGGAGCCCAAATCGCTGCCGCGGGTGTTGTACGCCATCGCGCTGGACGGCTCGCAAAAGCTCGGCTCGCTGGAGGAGCAAATCTATTTCTTGGCCAAGGCCTTCCGCGCCAATGACAGCTTGTTTTTGCCGCTGTTTCTCGATCCCGAGGGCGTCCAGAAGGCCGGCACCGCGGCCTTTGAGGCAGCGGGCTTGCCGACCGCGAATCTCAACTTATGGGGCTTCCGCTGGAAAACGCTTTGGCACCTCAACAAAATCATCGGCCAGCACCGCATCCAGCTGATCCACTGGAATTTCTATGCGCCGGTCAACCGGTATGTGATGGCGCTGTCGGTGTTGCGGCCCTGTTTGCGGCACTACTTCACAGACCATAACTCAAGAATCTTGCCTCTCACCCCAGGGCCGCGCGGTTTTGCCCGCATTCTCAAGCGCGTGTTGCTCAAGCGTTACCACAAGGTTTGGTGCGTCAGCCGGTATGTCCAGGACTGTCTCGAAGAGCAGCAGAGCTGGTCGAACCTGGAGTGCTGTTTGCATTTCATCAACACCGACCGCTTCCGGCCGGACGCCCAGGTGCGCGAGCAAGTGCGGCGGCAATACGGCTGCCAGGACCAGTTCGTTGTGCTGGCGGTCGCCAACCTCATCCGGGAAAAAGGCATTGACGTGGCCATCCGGGCCATGGCCGAGACACCGGCCAACACGGTGTTGTGGATCATCGGCGTCGGTTCAGAAGCGGCCACTTTGCAAGCTCTGGCTGCCGGGATGGGCTTGCAGGACCGGGTGCGTTTTTTTGGCCAGCAGGCCCACGTTCAACCATTCATGCAGGCCGCCGATTGCCTGACCTGCCCCTCGTTGTGGGCCGAAGCGGCGGGACTTGTAAACCTCGAAGCGCTTAGCACCGGCCTGCCGGTGGTGGCCAGCCGCATCGGCGGTATCCCGGAGTATGTCGAGGACGGTCGCACGGGACTGCTGTTTCCGCCGGGCGACCATCATGCATTGGCCAGCATGCTGCGGCGGATTCATGACGCGCCGGAGGAACGCCGCCGACTCGGCGAAGCCGCGCGGGAAACGGCGATCCAGCGCTTCTCGGTGCCCAGCAAGATCAACGATTATCTCGACCTCTATCGCATGCCTTGATGCGAAGCCAGCAGCGGTCACGCCTTTGGAGAACTACGACGATGCTAGCGACCTTGACATCGCCCCTTGTCGAACAGCTGGAAAGGGACGGCTTCGCCCACATTCCCGATCTGCTTGGCAAGGACCAGTTGCACAGCATGCAGCGGGCGTTCGCCGCCAGGCTGCAGCGCATGCGCTGGAACGACGTGGACGGCTACGAAATCAACGAACGATATCGGCTCATGGTGCCGAATCTGTTGACGCTCGATCAAGGCTTTGTGGATGCGGCGCTGGACCCGCGCGTGACGGAAACGGCCCGCGCCTACGTCGGGCCCAATGTCGAGCTGTGCGAGGCCAAGGGCTGGCAGTCGAATCCCACTCACTACGATTTCCACGGCTGGCACGGCGACATGTGGTACGCCCAGGACAAAGTAGACTACATTCCGCGTGAACTGAAGCTCGGAATTTATTTGACGGAGGTGAAGAGCGGCGCCTTCAAATACGTCAAGGGCACTCACGGCAAGCAGCACCCGCGCAATCTGAAGCGAGGCGAGGCCGATCAATTCGATCCCAAGGACATTGTGGAAGTGCTCGGCCCTGCGGGCAGCGCCTTCATCTTTGACACGTCGGGCGTGCACCGTCAGAGCATTCCGATTTTGGAGGAACGCCACGCCTTTTTCCTCACTTACCACGATCCCAACGTGCCGTTGCAACCGGATGACGTGGAGTATTACCGTTATGCCCCGCTGATTTTGAACGCCGCCTTTCTCGGCAATCTGAGCCAGGATGACCAGAAAATGCTCGGCTTCGGCAACAAAACCAACTACTGCCCGCACCACCAGCGGCAGACCGTGCACACCGGTTTTCATCGGCTGATGAGCCGGGCATTCGCTGCCAAGATCGTGGTCGGCGAGTTTCGCCGACGCATCTTCGGCAAACTTAAACGGCTCGTGGGATTGGGGCGCTGATGCACGCGGTCATTGTTGACGGCGACGTGTCCTATCCGCCGACGTCCGGCAAACGGTTGCGGACCTTGCATCTGATGTTGCGCCTGGCGCGGCGGCACCGCGTCACCTACATCGCTCGATGTGACGCTCGGCTGCCCGATGCACAGCAGGCCCGCGAGCATCTCGGCGATCACGGCATCGAGACGATTCTCGTCGATCATCCATTGCCCCGCAAAGCGGGTTTGGCTTTTGGCGGTAGGTTGGCGTCTAACCTCCTATTGTCGAATTTGCCATACTCGATCGCCTCGCATGACAGCGAACCAATGCGCCAAGCGTTGGCGCATTACCGGGCTAAAAACGAGGTGGATGTGTGGCAGTTTGAATGGCTGCCTTACATGAATTTGCTCCCCTCTCACAGCTTGGGGGGAGAGGGGTTGGGCGTAAGGGGGCACGCTTGCCGGGTCGTGATCGCCCACAATGTCGATACATTGCTTTGGAAGCGCTATTACGACACGGCTCAAGGAATGTTCAAACGCATGTTCCTCAAGAGCCAGTGGCGACGAATGGAGCGCTTTGAACGGCTGCATTTTCCGCGTGCCTCCTGGGTCGTTGCAGTCAGTCCCGACGACGCGAGCATCCTTCGCAATGACTTTGGCGTTTCCAACGTAGATGTGGTGGATAACGGCATCGACCGCGATTACTTCGCATCGGTCAACGGCAACCGCGAGGCCAACCGCATCCTTTTTTTGGGCGCCCTCGATTGGCGGCCCAACCTCGACGCGGTCAATCTATTGTTGGATCGAATATTTCCGCAGGTTCGCGCACAGGAACCGTCGGCCCGGCTTTGTGTCGTCGGCCGGAATCCGCCCCCGGGATTGGTAGAGCGCCTGCAAACCACGCCGGGTGTTGAGCTTCATGCCGACGTGCCGGATGTGCGGCCATTCCTGGGCAACTGCGGTGTCATGACGGTGCCTCTGCGAATTGGGGGCGGCTCACGGCTGAAGATCCTGGAAGCACTGGCCTGCTGCCTCCCTGTTATTTCGTCTACGGTTGGCGCCGAGGGCTTGAGCCTTGAGGCAGGCCGCGACTTCGCGCGAGCCGACGAGCCCGAGGCCATGGCGAGCACGCTTGTGGACGCGATCCGTTCGCCGGCGCCGTTTCGCGCCATGGCCGAAAACGGACGGCGTGTGGTGCTGGAGCGCTATGACTGGGACGCTCTGGCGATCAAGTTGGAACGGGTCTGGGAAAAAAGCATTTCGGCTTTGGGGGGACGGCCTTCCCCGGCCGTCTTGGACGGCCCGGGAAGGCCGTCTCACGTTGCGGCTCTGCCGCATTAGGCGCCGGCTTATACATGCACATTGCGCAACTAATGGCCTCTCCCTTTTTCGGCGGCCCCGAGCGTCAAATGCTCGGCCTGGCGCTGGAATTGCCGCACCATTACCGCACCACGTTTCTGTCATTCTCCGAACGCGGTTTGTGCCGGCCCATGCTGGAAGAAGCCAGCGCCAACGGTTTCGCGGCTTTCGAGCTGAAACACAACTTTCCTGATGTCCGCCGGGCGGCCAATGAGGTGGCCAGCCATCTGCGGCGTCTGCGGGCCGATGTGCTGTGCTGCAGCGGTTACAAGCCGGACTTGATTGGCCTTCTGGCGAGCAGACAAACAGGCGTCCCCGTGATATCCGTGTCGCATGGCTGGACGGCGGCGACTCTGAAAGTGCGGTTCTACGAGACGCTCGATCGCCTGTCCCTGCGCTGGATGGATGCAATTGTTTGCGTTTCGGAAGGACAGGCCGCCAAGGTGCGGCGGGCTGGAGCGCCGGCTGACCGCGTTCACGTCATCCGCAATGCGGTCTCGCTGGAAAAGTTCGGTAAACCCGATCCAAGCTTTCGCCAGGAATTGCAATCATTCTTTCCCGCGCCCAAACGGCGCATTGTGGGTGCGGCAGGGCGGCTCAGTCCTGAAAAAGGCTTTGAAAAACTCATTGAAGCGGCGGCGCTTGTTGTCAAGAACGATGCAGATGTCGGCTTTGTGATCTTTGGCCAGGGACCGCGACGCAGCGCCTTGGTCGAGCTGATAGCCCAGCGTGGTTTGGGCGACCATGTTGTGCTGCCAGGTTTCCGCACCAATCTCGAAGATTATTTGCCGCATTTCGACCTGATTGCATTGTCGAGTTACACCGAAGGTTTGCCTGTGGTTGTGCTTGAGGCATTCGCTGCTCGCGTGCCAGTGGTTGGCACGGCAGTGGGGGGCGTACCGGAGGTGATTGAGAACGGCCGGAGCGGCTATTTAGTTCCTGCCGGTGACGCCGCCGCGTTGGCGGACAAGATTGGCCAAGTGCTGCGTGACGACGACGTGCGGCGAGAGATGGGCCAACGCGGCCGTCAGCGCATGGAAGAGCAATTCACGTTCGCGGCCCAAAGCGTGCAATACCAACGGCTCTTTGAACAACTGGTTGACACACCATTCAGGCAGGGGCGACGAGCCTAATTAACAAAATGCTGGCCATGGTCAAACGCTGGAAGCTGGAGACGGAAGACCGTCTCAAATACAGCTGGGTGGTGCGCGGTGTTGTCTGCCGCATGCGGCGCTGGTCCGCGCCGAGCATCAACGGCGACCAGCAAGAGTTGGCCCGGTCCGTTAACAAGCTCTGCGCCGCCGCTCGATTGGCCGACGGCGACGACGCGGTGCAAGCGATTCAAAAGCAAATCCACGAGCGGCTGGCTGTGCTGCGGCCGCAGCACGTGGATTGGACCGAGTTTGTGGAGCATGTCAAAGCGCCGCAAATGCCGCGCACCGTACTGCTCAAGCCCTGGCTTGGACCGCGCGAAAAGGGCGTGTTGTTCATCAGCTTCGAGAAAGAATGGATCAAGCTGCTCCAGCAATGCGATCTCAGGGCATTCAGCGACCGCTATGAACTGATCATCGCAC
>DASRAT010000496.1:0-2693 GCA_035638015.1 Gemmataceae bacterium
CCCCGCCGGGACAAGCCCGGCGGCTCGTCAAAATAAAGATGATGTTAATTCAGGCAACTCCGCGAAGCTACACCCGTCTCTCCGCTTTGCGTCGAAGAAACTGCCGCCGCATAAACGGAGAATCTGGACAATTCGTTAAGACCAGCACAATTCCATCCGAAAGGACATAACAGGCAAATCACAGCATTCACGGGTAACAGGGGACTGAAAATGCGCGGCTCGTTTCTTACCCGGTGGCGTTTGGCCGCCGCCGTTGCGGTGGTGCTGCTCGGCGGTCAAGCCGCTGACGCTCAATTTGGCATCGTTCTCTCCGGAGCGGGACCGGTCAACCGCTCCATGGGCGGCGCCTCGACCGCAGCCCCCCTGGATGCCAGCGGCGCTTTGTACTGGAACCCGGCCGCCATCACCGGACTGTGCAGTTCAGAACTAGACGTCGGCCTGGAGTTTCTTAACCCGCACTCGCATCTCTCCTCGCGCCTGAGCATTCCCACCGAGGACGGCGAATCAGCCGCCCTCGCGCCACAGTTTACCACCTTCCAGGGATCGGACCGTAGCGACAATGGCATCTTCCTGCTGCCCACGGTCGGCCTGGTGGTGACGCCCGAATGCTCGCCGTTCGTCTTTGGACTTGGCATCTTCTCGGCGGGCGGTTTCTCCGTGAATTATCCGGCCAGCAACACCAACCCCATTTTGACCCCGCAACCGCCCAACGGCTTCGGCGTCGGCTCGCTGTATGGTGAGGCACAGATCTATCAAATCGTGCCCACGGTGGCGATGAGAATCACAGATCGGCTGTCGGTGGGCATAGCGCCAACGCTGAGCTTTGCTCGCATCATGCTCGATCCGGCGGTGCTGGGTGCGCCGGATGACGCCAACGGCGATGGCTTTCCGACCTATCCGCCGGCGACCCACGGCCGCGTCGATGTCGGCGGCGGCGCGCAAGCGGGCATCTTTTACAATCCCAACGACTGCTGGCACTTCGGGGCGTCCATCAAAAGTCCGCAGTGGTTCGAGGATTTCAAATACAACACCGTCAATGAACAGGGCCGGCCGCGCACCACGCAGTTCCGCTTTGACTATCCTTTAATGGCCTCCGTCGGCGCGTCCTATACCGGCCTGGACAAGTGGGTATTTGCCGCCGATTTCCGTTACATCGACTATGCCAATGCCCGCGGTTTCGAAAGCGTCGGTTTCGATCCCGCGACCGGAGCGCTCAAAGGCCTGGGCTGGGACGGCGTCTACGCGGTGGCCCTCGGAGCACAGTATCAATGCACCTGCTCGACTTCGCTGCGCGTGGGCTACACCTACAACACCAATCCAATCCGCGATGAGCGGACCATGTTCAACATCGCCTCGCCCCTGATCCTGCAGCACACGGCTTACCTGGGAGCGTCTTACAACGTCACGCAGTGTTTCGTGCTTTCCGCCGCCTATGCCCATGCATTTTGGAATGATGTGGAAGGGCCGTTCATCACGCCGCAAGGCCCAGTGCCGGGCTCGTCAGTCGAATCCCGCGTCTCGGCGGACACGTTGGTGCTGGGCGTGACCGTCAAGTTCTAATATCCGAAGTCCAGTGTCCGGCAGCACAGATGCGCATGACACCGGACTCCGGACACCGGACTTCGGACAGTTTTTTACTGCCGCGTGACCTGCAAGAAAATGATGTTCTGATTCTCCTCGGTGAAGATGCGAATGTCCCGTATCTGCGCCTGCGGAATGTTGGCCGACATATCCACCATGTCCAGCCGGGACCGGTACACCAGTTTCCAATCCATGTAGCTTTCCATGTAACCAAGATCCGGAATGCCCGGCAAGAAATTGGCCACGATCAGGCGGCCCCCAGGGCGCAGCATCTGAAACATCACTCCCACAAGTCGCTGGGCCGTGGTCTGTTGCAGATAGTCGAATAGCCCGGTGGAATAAACGACGTCGAATAAGCCCAGATCGGTTTTTTGGGTCAAGAGCTGCCGAATGGAATTGTGGCTGATCTCCACGCCAAAGCGGCCATAGCAGCGCCCCACTTCCTTGAGGCTTTCCGCGTCGGCATCGAGCGCCACATAGCGGCCGATTTTCTTGCGCCTGACCGCGGCCGACAGGCTGGCCTCGCGCAAGTGGCCGGCGGCGATCGATAGGATGTGCGGCCGATGAACCTCGTCGATGAGTCTGTCCAAAAGGTCCGCCACAAACGCCCGCCGGGAGCGAACGCCTTCGCAAGCCGGCGTGGCCGTAAGGTATTCGAAAATCTTACAACCCAAATCGGAAGTCCCAGTCGGCTGCGGCCAGCCTTCCTCCCGGCTGTAGATATAATCCATCAGCACCGCGTCGCCCGCGTAGCCGCGCGGTTTGTGAAATGCGCGATGCGTGAACGGATCCTGGTAAAGCAAGCCACACAAGGGGTGGTTCAAGCATACCTGCACTAGCCTGGCCCACTCCCGTGGCTCACTTGCCAGCCGCGTCGTCCTCAATCCCGGCATCAACTGATTCATGCCGCGTTCGACCTGTCCGCCTTGGAGTTTTCCCCACACATCATCCAGTAAAGTTTGTTCAAAGGCCACGCGCGAGGCCCCATTCAGAGTTCCCGCAAATCCAACGCTCATCATCAAAACCCCTAGCAAATCCACGGCGCACGCCGCCCCTGGCCGCGGAACGTCCGCGGTGACGGAGCAGGATGGCCGGCCTGCAGCTGATTTGGC
>DASRAT010000497.1:0-8237 GCA_035638015.1 Gemmataceae bacterium
AAGCGGCCTCCGCTCTGGCACCAGTTCCGCGTGCTGACCATGCGCTACGCCGAGCTGCTCTGGAGCGACCGCCGCGGCTTGCGGCTATTGGTCCTGCAAGCGCCCGCGGTGGCGATCATTCTCCTGGTCGGGTTTATCAACAAGCCCTTTCAAGGCACGCTGCCCTTGCTGCGCAATCTCAATCAAGAGGAGAAAAACGTGCTGCGCGTGCTGCGCGGCGTCGAACAAGACCTGGCCCGCGACAACCTGCCGGAAAACGCTGCCGCCGCCAAAGACGAGACGGAAATCACTTTCACGCTGGTCCAGGCCAACCAGAAAAAAACGGTCAAGGTCAAGGAGATTCGCGCCTTGCTCAAGAAGTTCGAGCAGGCGGATGCCGCCCAGCAACAACTCATGCAGAATCAATTCAGCTTCGAGGTCCGCAGCGGCGACGCCACACTGCCCTTGGACATCAAGCAAATCAACGACCTGTCCCAGCTGCTGCGGCAATCACAACTGGCGACCAAATTGCTCGACACCGATCAGCAAATGCCGGTGGTCCCTGAAAAGCAAATGATCGATCCGCGCTACACCTACATGATGTTGTTCATGGTCGTCATCATCGTGTTGTGGTTCGGCTGCAACAACGCCGCCAAGGAGATCGTCAAGGAGGAAGCGATTTATGGCCGAGAACGGTCCGTGAATCTCGGCATTCTGCCATACCTGTCGAGCAAATTTCTGCTGCTCAGCTTGATCACGGCAATCCAATCGGCCATGTTGATGTGCATCCTCTACGGCGCGCTGGAAGGGTTGCATCGGCTCGACGACAGTTTTCAGGTGCCGCCCGAAATGTACACTCTCGATTATGCCGGCCAATTCGGCGTCTTGGCGATATTGTCGATGACCAGCGTGGCCCTGGGTTTGTGTTTGTCGTCCTGCGTGGCCACACCCGATCGGGCCAATGCCCTGTTGCCTTATGTCTTGATCCCACAGATTATCCTCGGCGGCGGCATCATGCCGGTGAAGCAAGGCGTGCTCTACTGGCTGGCTGTGGTTTTTTCGCCGGTTTACTGGGCATTTCGCGCGGTCCGCAAGGGCACCAGAGACCTGCCCGATTACAGCGGCTACCGCATGGATTACATCGAAAGCCCGTGGCTGGCGTGCGGAGTGTTGACCGTTCAGCTTGTGGTGTTGTTGGGGCTGACGACGTGGTTTCTGCGGCAGAAGGACGTGCGCCGGGGTTAAAAGTTGATTTCCGACAGCAAAAAAAATAGGCCCGAGGCGGGGGGTGCCTCGGGCCGGCAAACCGGCTTGTCGCCGGGTTGGGGGGTTGAGCGAATGCCGCGGACGGCATGGCATCAAGCTGGCTGCGCTGCCCGTTCTTCCTGGGCAGCCAACGGCAGCTTCACCGTGAACTTCGATCCCTTGCCAACTAGACTTTCGACCCGAATGCGGCCCTGATGCTGCTCGATAATCTGCCGACAGACACTAAGGCCCAGACCGCTGCCGCCGTGGCCGTGGTCGTCCGGCTCCTTGGTGGTGAAGAACGCCTCAAAAATCAGCCGCAGTTTGTCGGGAGCAATGCCGATGCCGTTGTCGCAGATCTTGATCTCCGCCATGTTGGCGGTTTTGTTTTCGCGCACTTCGATCTGCAACCTGCCGCCACGAGGCATGGCCTGGCGGGCATTAATGATGAGGTTCAGCAATATCTGCTCGATTTGTCCGCGCACGACCGGCGCCTTGGGATGAGCCAGGTATTTCTTCTCGACATGGACCTGGTGCTTGCTCAAATCTTTTTCCGTCAGCACCAGCACTTCATCAACCAGCTCCACCAGATCAGTCACTTCGCGCAGGGTGCCGTTGTTGCGGGCGAAGCCCAGCATGCTGCTGATGATGATGGCTGCCCGCTGGCTGCTCTTGAGAATCTTCTCCAACGATTGCAGACGGCCGGCCTCGTCGCAGTTGGGGCGCAGCCCCAGCTTGGCGTAGTTGATGATGGTGGTCAGGATATTGTTGAACTCATGGGCGACGCTGGATGCCAGCGTGCCAACACTGCTGAGCCGCTGGGCCCGCAGGAGTTGTTCGCGCAACTGTTCGGTTTCGTGCTGCACGCCCGCGATGTCCTCGCCTATCATTGGCGTTGCCTCCCCACGTCAGGTTTTCGCAGAATTTGGTCTTGACATGGTATCGGCCGCTTGCGTGAAGGCACTTCACCGGAAGTCTTTGGGAATTCAGGTGTTAAGGTTTGCAAGTATGGCAAGCAGAAGGGTTGAAAGGCGACGTGGACTGTTATGCAAGATGCTTTGCGAAACTGCGTGGTGTCAGTTTTGGCGAGATGGGTAAGGGTCGCCCATTCCAACTGGAGGCTTTAGGGAAAGTGGAGAAGGAAAAAATCGGTGTCCTCGTCACCGTGTTGCTTCAACAGGCTGCTGGCGACGCGATAAGTCGTCGATGAGTTGATCAAGCGCTGCCGTTAATTCGTCATCTTCCAAATCCCACAGCGTTTGATCCCACGGTCCTTTTGCGAGAAAAGCCAGGTTCGCAATCAATTGGCCAAAGCGATACTCTGGAGCCAAATCGCTAACGCGCTCCAATTGCTGCATGATTCGATGTCTCACAGGGGTAATCATGGCAACAAATCTCCAATCTTGGGAAGGTGACCGAAAGCACGTCGTTTGACGCCGATCACCTCGACGGGAACCAACACTCCCGGGACGAGTTTGGCAATCCTGGTCGCACGGGTCACACCATTGGTGATGACCAGGACGCCATCGGATCCTTCATAGACCCAGATTGGTGGCATGCCCGCAGTCGATTTGCCAAACAACGCGATTTGGCGATGCAATTTGGTTGGGTCCGCCCTTAGTCGCATTGAAGTAACCCGCAATTCGCGGGGTTCGGCGTCAAGAAACTTTGGCAACATGCTTTATAAGCATAGCGGGGGATGAACGTAATTGAAAGGCGATTACTTTCCGGTAGTCCACCGCCGGGATAAACCCGGCGGCTCGTCGGTTTCATTCCAACCATTGACGAAGATGTGCTAAAGCTGCGCCAGCATGCTCATCGCCACCTTTCCTAAGCTCTCCTCGCTCACGGACACCGGCCGCTGGCAATCTGGGCAGCAGATCGCACCGCGCGAAGTGAGTGCGCCGAAGATCATGTCTTCAAACGTCTCGCCTTCGCCGAGCGCGAACCACGGGCCGTTGTCGATCATGCGTTCCAGGACTTCAAGGGCTGGCGTCTCGGGCGGCGCGACGAAGCGATTGCAGCAGTCTTGGCAGAAAAGTTCGATTTGCATGGCTCTCCTCCGTGCGTGAGAAAGGAACATTGACATGGTGTACAAACAAGACGCACACGGAGTACCAAACGTTCGGAAGAAATCCGTCGCGCTGCAATTTTGTTCCCAACTGATTGCGGGGTAAGGAGTTGCTTGTGCAATTAAAGATGGGCAATCTGCACAAGGCGAAGAAGAACTGGCGAAGACTAACGCAGGATCAGACTGCGCTGGGCAATTTCACCCTGCGCCGCGAGCAATTGTTACCAAGGTGTGGCGTGGATTACAATGCGAATGCAGGTGGGCGAGCGTCGTGCCGTAAGGCCGACGTGGATGCACGTGAATACTCATTGCGCTCCCACATCGGCCTCACGGCTCGACGCTCGCCAAATGGTCCTACCACGGTTCCTTGCCCAAAGCGGCGATGGCCAGGCTTTGGGCCGAAAGGGCAGTCTGCAAAGCCCGGTAAGCGCGATCATCGCCGGGGCTGGCCGGGGCGAAGCGAAGGCCGTTCTTGCCCATGTACTCCACCAGTTCTTGCAGCGACTTGCCGCCCTTCTTGTTGAACTTTTGCTGGAAGTCCAAATTGAGCACCACATCGCCTTTTTTCAGCCCCAGCACAGCGGCGTTAAAGTCGTCGAGGAACCGCTGGGCTTCCAAATAGTTACCGACCGGCATGGTGGTGACTTGATTGTTCAAGCTCTTCTGCAAACCGGCCAGGGCGTTTTCGAGATCTTGCAGCGTGTTGGGGTCGAGCTTGCCATTGTTGGCCGCCTGCTGGTAAAGCGCTTGCGCTTGAGACTCGATCTCCTTGCGCTCTTTTTCGCCGATGACCTTTTTGTCATCGAAGCCCAGGGGCCAGGTGAAACGGCCGTCGTTGCGGAGCAGGCCGACGTTGCCCGAACTGCCGGCGCCGGCAATGTTCACCAGTTTGAGGATATCGTCATCCAGCGTGATCGAGGGCAGCTTGAGCGGCTGGTTGACGAACTTGATCAAGTCTGCCAGCAAGATGTTGAGGCTGCGGCCGTTGAATATCTCCGCGTCCGAGGGTGTTTTCTGCACCCGTTCCAGGAGCCGCTTGGCGATGTCGGCTTGCTCCTTGGTGAAGGTGTATTCGTTGGCGCGAAGATATGCGAGCGTATCGACCGTCTTCTTGCGCGTGTCCAGTTTGGCCTGGTTGGCTTGCTCGCGGAGGATGCGGGCTTTCTCCATGTCCATGCCGACCTGGCCGTAAGCCATCAGTTCCATGGCCGAGCCATAATTGTAACCGCCGCTGTAAGGGTTCCAGTAATAGGGGTTGCCCGAATACGCGCCGTAGCCGCCGCCGCTCGGCATGCCTGTCAATGGATCGACGCCGCCTGAGCTGTAGCCGCCACCGTAGCCCGCCCCGCCGCCATACCCGCCGGCACCCCCATACCCGCCGGCGTAAGGCACACCGGGAGGTACAACCGGGCCGTACATTTGCGGTGAATACGGGTTGTACACCGCCGGCCGGAAAACCTGCGGATTATAGACCGGCCCGTAATTCACCCCCAATGGATACGGGTTGTATCCCAGCAGGTAGGGCGGGATGTGGGAGTAGGCCCTGCCCAACACCGCCGTGTTGTAGGCATATTGCTGGAGCGACACACCCGGAGCAATTTGCGGATTCGCATTGATGGCATAAATCTTACCAGGCCCATACACGATTTGCGCATTGGCAGTCGCCGTCGCAACGAACAACGCCGCCAAGCTTAAGACCATCACACTCAGACGTTTGCATGGAACGAACATGGATGACCCCTCTGGTGAAAGCAGGGACCGACTGGAAGCCAACTTCTATTTTACAGCCCTGGGCAGGGAAAAAAACACTGGAATCCACGGAATTCTTTCTGCCCTATAATGACCGTATGATAAAAATCGCCATTCTCGGTGGTTCCGGTTATACCGCCGTTGAATTAATGAAGATTCTGCTCGGACATCCTAACACGGAAATTGTGGCGGTGACCTCGCGGCAGCAAGACACTCCGCTGGTGGCCGAGTTGCATCCCAGCCTTTTTCGCCGCATAGACTTGCGCTGTGAGCCGTTTAACGCTGACCACCTGCTGGCCAAGGGGGTGCAGTGCGTTTTTGGCTGTTTGCCTCATGGGGCCAGCATGGCAACGTTGCCGGCCCTGCTTGATCGCGGCGTCCGTGTCATCGACCTCAGCGCCGACTACCGGCTGCGCGATCCCAATGTTTATGCCCAGTGGTATGGCGAAAGCCACGGCGATCTGGCCCATCTCACCCAGGCGGTTTATGGTTTGCCCGAGGTTTACGGCGAGGAAATCGCCACGGCGCAGCTGGTGGCCAATCCCGGCTGTTATCCGCAGACGGCGATACTCGGTTTGGCGCCGTTGGTGGCGGGGCATCACGTCAACTTGAAGACGCTTATTGTGGACAGCAAGAGCGGCGTCTCGGGGGCCGGACGCACGCCCAAACTCAGCACGCATTTTCCCGAGTGCAATGAAAGCGTCGCCGCCTACAACGTCGGTCAACATCGCCACACTCCCGAGATGGAGCAAGTGCTGAGCGACATCGCCGGCGACGACGTCGAATTGATCTTTACTCCCCACCTGATTCCGATGGACCGCGGCATTTTCACCACGATTTACGCCGAGCCGACCCGGGCTGTGCAACCGCCAGAACTGCTGGAGTTGTACCGCGCCTATTACGCGGCCGCTCCTTTCATCAGGGTCAGTGAGCGTCTGCCGGCCACCAAGGACACGGCAAACACCAATTTCCTGGACATCACGGTCCGCGTGGTCCGCGGCCGCATCGTGGTGCTGGTGTGTGAGGACAATCTAATCCGCGGCGCCAGCGGCGTGGCGGTGCAAAACTTCAATCGCATGTTCGGCTACGCGGAAACCACGGCGCTGCTGTAAAAAACTCATCTTGACGCAATTGGGCGACTTGTTATTGTCCCGCTGCAAATATCCACAAAATAATGTAGGACGGCCTTCCCAGGCCGTCCGTTGAACAAAGGACGGCCTGGGAAGGCCGTCCTACAAAATCTTTAGAAGGCGGGAGGAAAATGCGCAATCCCCTCGTAATGCTGGCAACCCTGGCGGCCGGCCTGGTGGTGCTCCATGCCGCGGAGGCACAATATTCCATGCCTGTCGTCACCTCGGCGACGGGCGGCGGTAGCCGTGGCGGCGGTGCCGGCAGCTTTGTCGGCGGCTTCACGCCGACCAACATTGTTAATCAGCCGGTCAACGTCGGCCAGGCGACCAAGCCAATCAACATTCAGCAGGCCGCCATGCCGGGGCAAATGTCGACGAAAGTCTTCAATGTCAACTCCGCCTTCTCCAAGGTGTCGATGCCGTTGTTCCAGTCCGGCGCGCCGAGCACGCCGGTTGTCAAGCCTGGCGTGAACAATCCCATTCAGCCGGTGCCCACGCCCAAGACCAAGGTGGCTCAGCCGGTGCCACGCAGCAAGATCCTTGGATTCATTCCGTGGAATTATTGAGATCGGCATACGATAGACTGGGAGACATGGAGACCGGGAGACAAGGAGACTGGGAGACCAGGAGACGGATGCCATTGCATTTCTCCTTGTCTCCCGGCCTTCTTGTCTCCCAGTCTTTTCGCGCGTGAAACTCACTCCAATTCGCGAGACTGTCACCATGGTCTACCTCTCCCGCATCTACACTAAATCCGGCGACGCCGGCGAAACCGGCCTCGGCGATGGCACGCGCATTGCCAAGGATCATCCCCGCGTGGCCGCTTACGGCAGCATTGACGAGTTGAGCGCGGTCCTCGGTTTGTTGCTTCTGCAACTGGACGGCACGCCGCACGCCGAGTTGATTCGCGGCATTCAAAACGATTTGTTTGATGCCGGGGCCGACCTTTGCGTGCCGCAGGCCGCGGATGAACAGCCCGGTAAAGTGCTGCGCGTTCAACCCGAACAGGCTCTTCGTCTGGAAGCCGCCATTGACCGGCTCAATGAACATCTGGAGCCGCTAAAGAGTTTTGTGCTTCCTGGAGGCACAACCGCCGCCGCGTGGTGTCACCTGGCCCGCACCGTCTGCCGCCGTGCCGAACGCGAAGTGGTGACGCTCATGCACACGGAAACTATCAACACGCAGGTAATGATTTACCTGAACCGGCTGTCGGACCTGTTGTTTGTGCTGGCGCGGGTTTGCAACGACGGCGGCAAAGCGGATGTGCTGTGGGTTCCAGGGAAAAATCGCGCTTGACGCAACTGAGCCCGCAGCGCAAGCAAGGAAGTCAACTGCAGTCCTTGCTTGCGCTGCGGGCTCAAATCCTCGAATATCTATTGCCGGCTCACCCTCTCCTTGTTGGCCCGCTCACGAATCTCATCTAGCTGAACGTGCAAATCGTCCGTCATGTTCTTTAGCTCCTGGTTGGCCGCCAAAAGATTTTGCAAGCCGTGGTGCAGGGCCACCATGGTGGGATAATGGCTGCGCCGCCGCACCGGCCGGCTAAGGTCGCGGAAATCGGAGATCTGAGCCAGCAACGTGGAATGCAATTGCTCGATCACATTGCGGGAACTTTTTTCCGCATGCGTGATGAGTTGCCGCAATGTCATGCGCCGCAAGGCCGGGTCGAGAGGCATGGCAGGTACCTCATCCCAAAGGAGAGTGTTCGCCGGCACGGTCCTGCCACGCATCCCGAATGCCTGGGAAGACCACAAAGGCGTTTATCGCGCTTTCTTGTCCTAAAATTGCTGTAGACTGTATGTTCCATCATAAGACGAACGGCGTCAAGGCTTCTCACGGTGTTTCAAGGGCGGCGCGGCCACATGCGTATTCTCATCCTCGCCGACATCCATGCCAACTGGCCCGCCTTGCAAGCGGTTCAGGAACCGTACGGCCTGTGTTTCTTCGTCGGCGACCTTGTCGAATACGGCCTGGAGCCGGCGCCGTGCATCGATTGGGTCCGCAAAAACGCTGCCTTTAGCGTGCGCGGTAACCACGATCACGGGTCCGCCCAGCACGTTCAC
>DASRAT010000498.1:0-3620 GCA_035638015.1 Gemmataceae bacterium
TTGCCATACTGCGGTTCCACCGCAATGATCTGAATGTTCTGTTTTTCACACTTTTCCACCAATTTGCCCAATTCCGTCGCATCCGCTTCCACGCCCGGTTTGGGCATGATGGAGCCTTCCAGCTCCAAACCATACGACTTACAGAAATAAGCCAGCGATTCGTGCATGGCGATCAACTTGCGGTTCTTTTTGTCGGCGAGCAGCTTCTTGCCGTCATCCTGGAGCTTCTTCAATTGCTCGATGTATTCGCCGGCGCGGCGTTTGTAGTTGTCGGCGTGAGCGGGATCGGCCGTGGACAATTCATCGCGAATTGTCTCGACCATCAGAATCGCTTGCTCTATGCCGAGCCAGGTGTGGGGATCTTTATCGCCGTGCACAGTGCCGTCTTCGTGTTTATGCTCGAAACCCTTGATGAGCTTGGCATCAGGTATGCCCTTCTCGGCAATCTTGATAACCTTGAGGTCCTTGTTGGCCGAGGAATTGGCGACCTTGGTGACAAAATCGTCGAGTGTCAAACCGTTGGCAAGGAAAAGATTGGCCCCGATGGCCCAATGCGCGTCCGAGCCGCTGGCTTGATGCTCGTGTGGCCCGGTATTGGCCAGGAGCGTTTGAACCTTCGCGTCCTTGTCGGCAACGGCCTTGGTGAAACAATACAGCGGCGGGAAGGAAACCAGCACCTTGAGTTGGCCGCCTTCGACCTCGTCCCACGGGTCCTTGCCATGCGAGCAGCCCCCAAAGGCAAAGGAAAGGACCAATCCAAGTCCAACGGCCGCCACGCCGCTCCACCGTAAATGTTGTTTCACAGGCCGCTCCTGGAAGGAATTACTTTGTATGACCTTTTTGATTCTACCCAGGCCTTGGCCAACCGGCAACCGCTCTTGTCGCTGCCCTTTTCCCCTGCTATACGGCCCCTGAAGTTCTTGACGGTGCCCCTTGGGTGGGATATGGTGAAATCTCCCCGGGCCGGCCGTTCTACCCGGTTTTCCCGGCTTGCCGGGGCTACCCTTCGAGCGCGTGAAACCCATGACGAATACGGCGAACCGTTCTTTTCGCTGGCTATTCTGGACCCTGGCCATTGTCGGACTGTGCCTCGACCAGGGCAGCAAATACGGCGTCTTCGCCTGGCTGTCGCACGTCCCGGTCTCGCCCAACATTAACAAGCACGGCGACCAAGAAGTCGAGGTGGTCGCTGACGTGTTCTACTTCGCCGTCAATTACAGCCGCGGCACCAAACCAGACGACGATTGGCGCAGGCCCTTCCAGACCATCTCCAACGAAAAGCTACCCGAAGTCAACCACGGCGCCTTGTGGGGCATCGGCGGCAAGGATGAAACCGGTGCCGATTTCAACCACATTTTCGCCATCGTAAGCATCGCCGCGGCCGTGGCCATTGTCATCTGGAGTTTCCGCAAGGCGACGGCGCATGACCGCTGGCTGTGCATGGCCCTTGGCCTTATCCTGGCTGGCACGCTTGGCAATCTTTACGACCGCGTCATATTCCACGGCGTGCGTGACTTTTTGCAGTGGGTCTACAAATACGATTGGCCGCGTTTCAACGTGGCCGATAGCTGCTTGGTGTGCGGCGCTGGTCTCTTGCTGATTCAAGCTTTCTTCACGCCGCCTGTTGAAGAAAAGAAAACGCCAGAAACGGCCAGCGCAGGCGTTGATGCCAAAGCAGCGACCGCCGACGCATTGCAACAGTCCGCTGTTGCCGAGGCCAAATAGCGAGCTTGCGGTCCAAGCCAGGGAGCCTACGGCCCCGGATGAATCCATTGCCTTCGCCCGCGGCGGACAGTTCAGCAACTCCTCTTACTCAGGCGTCAACTCGAAAGTGCCCTGGCCCGCTTTTTTCAGTTTCCCTTGCTTGACGAGTTCATCCCAGACCGCTGGGCCAAACTGATTAGGCGGCACTATGGCGACGATGGCCGAGGGTTGACCGCTGGTGGTGGGCCGTCGTGTCAGTTTCGACTCCTCCTCCAGGCGGGTGAGTTTGAGCCGTTTCTTGAAGGCTTTCAGGGCAGCTTTCAGTTCTTCCTTGGAGGGCGGCACGGCGTCGGGCATGGTCACTCCCACGGCATGAAACCGTCAGTAATGAAAACAAGCGCGAGTGTGGCGACCACACCCGCGCTTGTTGGTTGATTTCCCGTCAAAACGCTCGCCAGTTCGAACCAGGGCCGACTACTTCGCACCGGCTGGAGGCGTGTCGGAAGTTATCACCTTGGAGAACTGCTTCTGCGTCAACTCGACCGTGGTTTCGATGCCCGAAATGTCGATCTTCAGGTCGCCCTTCAAATCCATCTGGATCTCGGAGCTTTTCACCCAACCCTTGGCCGGATCCAGAATTACCGTGCCGCTGATTTTCTCGGCGGTCAACTTGCTGCCATCCTTGATCGTAAAGGGCAAACCGCCTGAATCGGATTTGGCAGGCGCCTTGTAATCCATCGACCCGCTTACTTCGAGTTTGTTTTTGTCGACGGTCACGGTGTACTTGTAACTGGTTTCGTAAACGCCGATCGCTCCCATGTCCAACTTGATTTTGTTGACCTCCCAGGTGCCCTTCTTCCAATCCTCGTCGCTCTTCGGAAACGGCGAGAACGTGGGATTGGTCATTTGCTTGAAGGACTCCTCACTGAGAATGGTCTTGAGCAGCGGCTTGAGCTGCTCGTTGGCCGCGGTCAACTTGCTCACAAAGGCTTCAATGCCTTCCACCTTGGTGACATTGATGCCGCCCTTGTCGTCCTTCATCACGGTCAAAGTGAATTTCGAGCCAACCAGAGCTTTGAAGAAATCAGACAGGGGATTGGCCGGCTGCGGATCCTTCGAAAAATAATCATAGCTGATCGGGTTGCCGCCGATTTCGATGTTCATCTTGACGCCGATGATCTCGTACTCGACTTTCCAGCCCTTGCCGCCATCGACTTTTTCCTTGGGCGTCCACTTGACCCAAAAGGTCTGGAGTTGCTTCTGCTCGACAGTTTGGCCCTGGACCTTCATGGTCTGCTTGGTGTCGGATGTCATTTCCTGGTAGAAGGATTTGCCGATGTCGTCAAACGCCTTCCAGATGGGCTTGTCGCCGGTCCCTTGTTCGCCGCGGGCGGTAACCGCCACCATTACGGCGCCAACCATCGTCAACGCGCCAGCCCAACGCCAAAGATTCATGTGCGTTCCTCCCGGCAGAAACCGGATTGTGATTAAGAAACCTAAGTATCCCTACGCAGCAGGGGATTGCTTTGTTCTATCGCCGTGGGGCGTCGAATCAAGAGCAAACGGACGCTCAAGGGGGATAATCTCGCAGGAGCAACCAGCTAAAGTGTAGTGGAAGCCAAGAGTTCCGTCTAGGCCGGAATGCATGGAGAGAACTTCGCGCGTGTACGACTCGGCTTGCGCGCCGCCATTTGGTTGTATTGGTCCGCTTTGCCAACGTGGCTTTCAAGCGCCTAAATCAATAACGAGCGGCGGGGTTTATCCCCGCCGGGCCGCGCGGTGCCCCCGCCTCGCTGCGGTCAGGCGCAGACTTAGCGCCAACGAAGTGACGCCGGACTCGCGCCCGGGGTGTCATCCAGGCGTAGACTGTCCAATCCGAAAACTGATCAGGCACCACAGTGTATGACCCATTCCTC
>DASRAT010000499.1:0-5509 GCA_035638015.1 Gemmataceae bacterium
AGCGATGCTTTGCATCATCATGTTGATGCCACCCTTCGACGTGGCGTAATCGACGTGCCCTGCCCAGGGGATAATCTGGTGCACCGAACTCATGCAGATGATTTTCCCGGCAGCGCAAGAGACTTCCTTTCGCACTCCGCGGCGCATGAATTCGCGGACCGCCTCTCGGCAGCAAAGGAACTGCCCAGTGAGATTGACGCCAATGACCGTGTTCCACATCTCAAGGGTCATGTCCACGAGTGCCGCGTCGCGTTGCAGGCCGGCGTTGCTGACCAGGATGTCGATGGTGCCAAAGTCCTTGATCATCTTCTGAAACATGCCAAGGACTTGATCCTCCTTGGAGACGTCGGCCTGGTGAATATAGGCCTTGCTGCCGGCTTTCTGGATCTCCTGAACGACCGCTTGGGCCGCTTCCGGGTGCGTGACATAGTTGACTACCACGTCAGCACCGGCTTGCCCCATACCGATCGCCACGGCTTTGCCGATGCCTGAGTTGGCGCCGGTCACGAGAGCTTTCTGTCCTTTCAGAATCTTCAAGGTGTCGGGGTTCGGCATCGGAACGGTTGTGCTCATTGTTGGTACTCCTGAGGGTTTCCATTCGGTGTTAAACGACTTCTTTTCTCGGCTGAAGCAATTTGGCAATCAAACCGGTCCAACCGGTTTGGTGTGACGCCCCCACGCCGCGGCCTGTATCGCCGTGGAAATACTCATGAAAAGGAATGTAATCGCGGAAGTGCGGGTCGCTCTGGAATTTCTCATAGGAACCGAACACCGCCCGCCGGCCGTTGGTGTCGCGCAAGAACAGCTTCGTCAGTCGCCGCGTCAACTCCTGGGAGACCTCCGCGATGGTGAGAAACTTACCGGAACCCTTCGGACATTCGACCTTGAATTCATCGCCGTAGTAGTGGTGAAATTTCTGCAAGGACTCAATGATCAAGTAGTTGACCGGCATCCAGATCGGCCCGCGCCAGTTGGAGTTGCCGCCGAACATGCCCGATGTCGATTCGCCCGGTTCGTAATCAACCGTGGAGCGCTGGCCGTCCTGTTCGAAGACGTAAGGGTGGTCCTTGTGATAGCGCGAAACGGCGCGCACGCCGAAGTCGGAAAGGAACTCCGTTTCGTCGAGCATGCGCGCGAGCAGGCGCTTCATGCGATGGCCACGCAGCAAGGAGAGCAGGCGGCGCTGACAAGCGCCCGGAACTTCCCAGCGCGATACCAGTCCGCACAGCTCCGGACGATTTTTCAGGTAAAATTCCATGCGCCGCCGAAAGTTTGGCAATGCCTCCAAATGCTGCAGGTCCAACGTTTCGACCGCGAACAGGGGAATCAACCCGACCATGGACCGAACGCGCAGACGAATGCGGCGGTCATCCGGGAGGTTGACGGCGTCATAGTAGAATTCGTCCTGGTCGTCCCACAGGCCTGTCGCACTTGTCCCCATGCCCGTCATGCTCTCGGCAATTTGCAGGAAATGTTCGAAAAACTTGGTCGCCATGTCCTGGTAAACGGGGTCGTGCAAGGACAATTCCAGGGCAATGCGCAGCATGTTCAAGCAATACATCGCCATCCAACTCGTGCCGTCCGCCTGGTCGAGGTAGCCGCCACCGGGCAACGGCCTATCCCGGTCGAAGACGCCGATGTTGTCCAGGCCGAGGAAGCCTCCCTGGAAGATATTGCGGTCGTGGGCATCCTTGCGATTGACCCACCAGGTGAAATTGAGCAAGAGCTTGTGAAAGACCTTTTGCAGGAAGGGGAAGTCCCCCGCATGATTGTTTCGCTTGCGGTCCATCTGGAAGACCCGCCAGGCGGCCCAGGCATGAACCGGCGGGTTTACGTCACTGAAGTTCCATTCGTAGGCCGGCAGTTGGCCGGTCGGGTGCATGTAGCGGGCGTGCGTCAGCATTACCAGCTGATGCTTGGCAAATTCTGCATCGATCTGGGCAAACGTGATGCAGTGGAACCCGAGGTCCCAGCCCGCATACCACGGATATTCCCACTTGTCGGGCATGGAAATGACATCGGCATTGCTGAGGTGCAGCCAGTCGTGGTTGCGGCCTTGACGCCGCTCGGGCGGCGGACTTGGCTCGTTCGGATCACCTTTCAGCCACGCGCGCACATCGTAGCCGTAATATTGCTTGCTCCAGATCATCCCGGCCCAGGCCTGGCGCTGAACGTTGCGGGCATCCGGGTCGCTCAACCCCGTTTGCAACTGGGAAAAAAAGACATCAGACTCGCTGCGGCGCTGCTCCACGATGGTATCGAAGGAGGCCATGGGATCGGGTAGCGCAGTATTCGTCAGCCGCAGCCGAACGGCTACTGCATCGCCCGCCGGCACGGTGAGGTCATAGTGAGCCGCGGCCTTGGTGCCGGACCGGTCAGGATTGACCGCGCCATGTTCGCCGTGAATGAGATACTCGTGAATCGCATCCTTGAAGAAGCCGCGCGCTGTGGTCGCACCGTAACACCGGCGGACGTTGGTGTCGTTATCGCAAAAGAGAAGGTCGGGTTTGTCCTGCACGTGGAGCCAGTATTTTCCCAGCTTCGGATGGGTGACGGCAATGGGATCGTCCCCCACGGCGACAAGGCTTGGACGCGGGGCGTTGGCCTGCCACTCCCAAGTATTGCGAAACCAGAGTTGCGGAACCAGATGCAGGCGGGCCGCTTCGGGGCCGCGGTTGTGGACCGTGATCCGCAACAGCGTGTCCTCCGCACTGGCCTTGGCGTATTCGACGAAGACATCGAAGTAGCGATTGTCGTCGAAAAGCCCGGTATCGATCAGCTCAAATTCCATCTCCAGCTTGCCGCGGTGGGCGTTTTCTTCGATCAGCCTCGCATAGAGAAACTCGCCGTGCGGGTACTTGTAAAGCATCTTCAAGTACGAATGCGTTGGGGTGGCGTCGAGGTAGTAATAAAGTTCCTTGACGTCTTCGCCGTGGTTTCCCTCGCTGTTGCTCAGACCGAATAAACGCTCCTTGAGAATCGGATCGCGGCCGTTCCAGAGCGCCACGCCGAGGCAAAGAAGTTGCTGATCGTCGCAATAGCCAGCCAGGCCGTCTTCGCCCCAGCGATAGGCCCGGCTGCGGGCCGCGTCGTGCGTGATGTAGCTCCAGGCATCGCCGTTGGCGCTGTAATCCTCGCGCACCGTTCCCCATTGGCGCTCGCTGACGTAGGGCCCCCATTTGCGCCAGGGTTGCTTGCCAAGCCTGTCTTCTTCCAGGCGGTCCTTTTCAGGATTCATGGTTTGCTCACTGGTGTCAAATCAAGAAGTGGCCTGCCCAGGGTGGTATATCGAAAAACCTGCCACGGGCAAAAGGCCGTGTCGGCCAGATGGTCACTCCTACCTGGAAAATGGTCGGCGCTTGTGGACGAGCCACTGATGGCATGCGAAGACGCCGATCGCCAACAATGGCCAGCCGATCCACAGGCTCATGCCCAGCCACGGCGGCGGAGGCGGAGCCACGTCCACATCGAAGCCGATTGCGGGCTCTTGCTCAAGCCCTTTGACGACAACTTCGATACGCCATGTCCCGTCTTCGGGCAGGTTCAACTGGGCCGCATGCAAAAGTTTGTTGGTAGCTGCGTCCGTCGTCGCAGGCGCGCTGATTTTTCGCCGGGGGTCAAGGATCGGATAAGCTGTTACCACGATCGGCAAGTCCAGCAACGGCTTTCCGGAGGCAGCGTCTTGCACCAGGACGCTGACGTCCAACGGTCCCGCACGCAAGAAAGTTGGCGAGGTGAAAACGGTGATGCGTCGGCCATCGCGCACCTCGCTGGCGCGCACGGTCCCGCCATCGGCATAAGCCAATGCCGGCACATTCCACGCCGTTAACACTGCTATCAGCAAGACCTTGTTGCGCACCTTTCACCTCGTTATCTACATCGTGCCACGCATTTGCATGGGTTGAAACACGATCCAGATTCCCGCAGCGAACAAAAAAATCATCAGGAGTCCCCACGGCGCGAAAGCCGCAAGCGTCTGTGGCCAGTGCTGCGTCTGCGAGCGAGCGATGCGATAGCCGGCGTACAGCGACAGGAGCAGACCTACATCGAGGAACACGATTTCCAGGCGGAGCAGCCAATCGGCAATCGTTACACAACACGCATAACTCCATACCGGTACTCCGAGGAACGATCCGCCAAGATCGGCGGCGAAACGCTGCGTCGTCGGCACGACGCTGGCATAGCTCGTGAAAAAATGGAAGCAGTAATGCGTCAGCCACATCCCGAACCCCAGTGGAGCCAGGCACATCGAATAACGGGACGCAACCTCGATCCCATTTTGCGCCAGTCGACCCATCCGGCGGCAGAGCGCTGCCGCGCCAGCCACCATCAACAGGGGCGCCGCGAACATGACGATCAGGAAAACAAGCGTCGTGGCAACCAAAGGAGACTTCAATCCGAGCGCATCGGTGGTCTTTTCCCGCCAATCCATGACGGGCTCAGTCATCAACGCGGCATTGGCGAAGGCGCCAAACACCAGAAGGACCACCAAAACCGCAAGGTCGCGTCGCTTGCTCCACCGGCCAATGCCGGAGCGAAAGGAATCGCGCCATAGTTGCGTGCTAGGCCCTGTCGCAACAATGCCAACATTTTCATGCGGACATGCGTGGATACAGTCAAGGCAAAACGTGCAGTCCATGTTGCTAGACTTCCGCGGCTGATACAGATGGAGTTCACAGCCAGGAACATCCACGCTGCCACGAATGCACTCCTTGGTCTGGCACGAGACGCAAACATTCGGGGCCAGCACCTTGATCTCCAGCGGCGACATCAGCGACTGCACGAAATTAAATTGGCCGATCGGACACACGTATTTGCAGAAAGACGCGCCTTGAAAAAGCCCGTCGATCACGAACGCTGCGGCGAAAAATGCCAAAGCAATCCCGGCCGTCAACCACGGGCTGTCCCACAAAGCGAATGCTTCGTACGCCCACAGGAATAAAACCAGCAGCACGACGGCCGACCATTTGTTGCGCAGCCAGCGCGGCCAGGGTCGGCCCGCCGCGCGCCAGCGCCGCGCCAGCTTTCGTGGCACCGTGAAGGGACAGGCCATGCAGAAAACATTGCCGCAGACGAGCAGTCCGAGAATGAGCAGACCGCGCCAGTGAATCCACGGCAACACGCCAGCGAGGTTCATCGCGCCCACCTGCGGCCCGCGAAAACCGTCGTAAATGACGAACCCGGCCAGCACCAGCAGCGGAATTTGCACGCAAAGCCGGGCGTGACGCCAGCGCAGGAAGCGGCCCAACCACGGTACGCGCAGCAGATCAAACCCAGTTGTTGGAGATCGGAGCGTCTTAACGGAACCAACGAGCGGCAAGGCAATGCGCCCGTTGCCTGCACCCTGACTCGCGAAGCCTGGCTTTTGAATCTTGCCCACTGTCTTCTTGCCGAACAGCAGGCCTAGCCCGATCCCGAAAAGTGGCACCAGAAACGCCACGGAACCCGGCACCCACATCAACACGCCCGCCGCGGCCTGATCGTCCAGGGCCGACACGTTGCCTAAACG
>DASRAT010000500.1:0-2456 GCA_035638015.1 Gemmataceae bacterium
TCCCCCATGTTGCGAGCACGTTTGCGTGCCAGCACGGTTCACGTCGGTGTGGCATTGAAAGAACCGGAGGCATTTGCCCTGCGCTGGCATTGCGAAGGGACGCCGTATCCTTGGAGCGTTTTTGCGGCACTGGCGCTCACAGCCATTCTCGGCACCACCACCTACGGCATGATCATGGGCCTGCTGGGCGGACCGCACCGCATGTTCGCGGGCGGTCTGTATTGCACGCTGGCAGCCGGGATTGCTTGGAGTCTGGCCTTGCCCGCCCTGTACATCCTCAACAGCCTCTCCGGCTCGCGGCTTCGCGCCAGCACCACGTTTCTTGCCGCACTGGTAACTACCAGCTGGGGCGGCCTGGCCATGATGGCCTCCATCCCCATCGCCTGGTTCTTCACTGCGGCTTTGCCCGAGGAGGTTCGGCTCTTCTCACTGCACTTTTCGCGGCCCGCGGCTGTGGTGGTCGTGCATCTTGTGGTCTTCACGGGCGTTGGCATTTCCATGTGCGACGTTTTTCGCAGGGTGATGCAGGCGCTTGAGCCTGAGCGCGGTTATTGGCCGATCTGGTGGCTGATGCTAGTTGGCGCCATTGGGGCCGAGTTGTTTTACCAGTTTGATTTGTTCCAATTCACACAGCTGGGCTGGATTTGAAGCACTTTTTCAATGGTCGAGAAAGGATCGAAAGATGATACACACGATGCATTTGATGGATGCCGTCGAGGTTCCCACTGTTGAATCACCCGGCCGGTTAATGGGCGACCATTCCGCCCTGAGCCTGGCGGAACTGCTGCTGAAGGAACGCGTGCAAGTTGATGACCTGCTGCGCGATGACAGCCGGCAGGTAGATCTGATTCCTCGGTTTCTGGTTATTGCCCTTGTCAGCTTCAGCGCTTACGCCTGGGCGATGGTCCTGTTGCTGCACGCGGCGCCCAACGGTTCGGTACCGAGCGTCTTGGCGGAAGGTTGGTCGTTGAGCGTGCGGCCGGCGGTAGGGCTTTGGCTGGCCTACGCGGTGGGACTGGTCGCGGCCACCGGGATCTGTTTGCCGAGTTTCTACTTCTACGGACTCCTGGCTGGCGTCAAAATCTCTTTCCTGCAAGTGGTGACGCATTGTCTAAAAGGGCAGGCTTCCACGGCGATCATGTTGATCGGCATCCTTCCCATTTACGTTGCTGTCGCACTTGGCATGTTGATCTTTGCCGCGCCAGTGGAGGTACAGCAAATGGTGCTCAGCATCGGATTGGTGCTGCCCTTTATTGCAGGGTTATGGGGCGTCTATTCGATCTACCACGGTTTCATGCGGTTGGCCGACACTTTGCCGGGTCGCTTCCGTGATCGCCGCACGTGCTTTCTGCGCAGGCTGACGGTGGCTTGGGCCGCATGCTACACCGCTGTGACACCGCTCATGATCTACGCGCTGTGGACGCATTTCGTGGGCTAATGAAGTATCGAGTAAGGAGTTTTCCCCATGGACCTGCTCAATTCGAGTTTCGTGCTGTACTTGATGATAGGCGCCGGCGTGGGCCTGGCGGTCTATCTTGCCGACCGTGCAGGCACGCGGACAGAGCGGTGCATTCGGGTGGCGACAGCCGTGCCATTCTGGCCGCTCTATGTGCCGGTCCTGCTGCGTGGCGCTGGACCAACCTCGGCATCCAACGAGCTTGAGCCACTTGACGACATGGCTGCCGCCATTGCACAGGTAGACCGCGAGTTGCAAGCGGCCCTGGGCAGTTTGCGTGGGTGGGCCGAAAGTGTCCTCACCCGCGAAAAGGTCAGGTTTGGTGAACTGCATTCCGCCTGGATTGCGCAGGCCCAACGCATCAGAGAGATGGACTGCTTCCTGTCTCTGCCCGAACACACTACCGGAACGGGCAACAAGGGTGTAATTGAGCGCTTGCAGCAAAATGAACAAGCTCGCCACCGCAATCTGCAGCGCATTCAGCGGCTCCGCGACCGGGCCTACAACGATTTGATGGGTACGCTGGCCTGGGTCCGCGAGCTGGTGTCAATGATTCACCTTGCCAAGTTCACGGGGGCTCCAGCGTCGCGAGCAGAGGAAATTGTGGCTCAAATGGCCGCCGGGGTGGAAGGACTTTCTGAAGTTACCTGGCACGAAGAGGAAGGATTTGAGAAAGCTAATACAATTGTTCGACTAAGCGGCCGTTGATCGGGTCTAAGGCATTTCCCACACACGGATCTTGCCATCCTCGCCCGCAGTCAACACGTGACCGCTGCCGGGCGAAACGGCTCGCCTGGCGGGTACAGGCGTTGGCAGAAGGCAGTTTGTCGGAACGCGCCCGCCAACGCGCTGCCGAGCTGGCCAACGACGCGGAAAGGGCACTGCGAAATCCGGGAGGCCATCTTCCCTCGCCATTCGGTTTGCAACGGCCAAATTAATAAAACAATCGCATTTGCGACTTTTTTTCTTGACAACTGCAATTGGGAATGAAATACTCTGG
>DASRAT010000501.1:0-3380 GCA_035638015.1 Gemmataceae bacterium
AAGCCACCACGCATTATCTCAAGCACATTGGCGAGGCCTGGAATCATCTGATCGCCAAGGATGTCGCCGCCCATCGGCTGGAGCATCAGGACATTATCCTTACGGTGCCAGCGTCGTTTGACGCCGTGGCCCGCGAACTAACCGTCGAGGCCGCCCGCGCCGCGGGGTTGGAGAACATCACGCTTCTCGAAGAGCCGCAGGCCGCTTTTTACGCCTGGATCGACGCCAGCCACGATGAGTGGCGTAAGCAAGTGGACGTGGGCGACGTTGTCCTGGTCTGCGACATCGGCGGCGGCACCACCGATCTCAGCCTCATCGCCGTCAGCGAGGACGGCGGCAATCTGGCCCTGACCCGCGTCGCCGTCGGCGATCACATCCTCCTCGGCGGCGACAACATGGACCTGGCCCTGGCCCACGCCGCCGCCCAGCAATTCGCCGCCAAGGGCACCAAGCTCGATGCCGGCCAGATGCACGCCCTTTGGCACAGTTGCCGGCTCGCCAAGGAAACGATCTTCAGCGATCCGAAGTTGACTGCCGCTCCCGTGACAGTCCTGGGCCGCGGCAGCCGCGTCATTGGCGGATCGATCAAGGGTGAGCTAAGCCGGGCCGATGTGGAAAAGGTGTTGGTAGAAGGTTTCTTCCCCGACTGCCCGCCCGATGCCGATCCCAAGAAACAGCGAGCCGTCGGCCTCCAGGAACTCGGTTTGCCGTACGCCGCCGATCCCGCTATCACCAAGCACCTGGCCGAGTTCATCCGCCGCAACGCCGAGGTGCTGACGCAGCAAGGCGAGCCGGAGGGCGTCAGCCCCCGGAGGAAACGCAGCAAAGCCAAACCGGCGGTCGGCCAACCAACCGGCGTCCTCTTCAACGGCGGCGTTTTCAAGGCGACCGTATTACGCCGCCGCCTGACCGAAATCCTCGGCCACTGGGCCAAAGCCGCCGGCGCCGGTTCCGTCAAGGAACTGCACGGCACCGATCTGGACCTGGCAGTGGCCCGCGGCGCCGCCTATTACGGCCTCGTCCGCCGCGGCCACGGCATCCGCATCCGCGGCGGCACCGGCCAGGCCTATTACGTCGGCATCGAATCGTCCCTGCCGGCCGTCCCCGGCAGCCCGCCTCCGCTCAAGGCCCTGTGCGTCGTCCCCTTCGGCATGGAAGAAGGCACCGCCACCGACGTACCCGGCCAGGAATTCGGTCTGATAGTCGGCGAGCCGGCCGAATTCCGCTTCCTCGGCTCCAACATCCGCCGCGGCGACGCCGTCGGCACCCTCATCGAAGAATGGGAAGGCCAGATCGAAGAGCTGTCGCCGCTGGCCACAACGCTGGAATCCGCCGGCAAGGAAGGCCGCACCGTGCCGGTCCATTTGCACAGCAAAGTCACCGAAGTCGGCACCCTGGAATTGTGGTGCCTGAGCCGGGATGGCAAACAGCGCTGGAAGCTGGAGTTCAACGTCCGCGAACGCGGGGAATGAATCCCGTAGGGTGGGTGAAGTCTTCGGAACCCACCACAGGAGCAAGGCCGCCAAGACCGCCAAGGCCGCCAACTTTTGTACGAGACAGCCGTTGGCGTTCTTGGGGAAAAACCACGGATTTGCCGTTGGTCGTTCCAAACCAAGTGTATAATGCCGGCTTTGTGAAAACGCTCGCTCTGTTTTCACCAAGAGGATCAAGGGGATCAAGAGGATCAACATCTCCACGACACGGTCGTTGAACGCCTTCCCCCACCAAGCGCATCATTTTGCAACAGCCGCCGTTCCAAACTGCGTCCGTTGCACGACAGGCTACCCGACACGCGGCATAACGAGATGCCACGCATCCGGCAAAAATGAATAACTGGTGAAGCTTGGAAGATTGCGCTTGACAATCGACTGGCCTACCATATGCTGAGGCGTCAGTGATTCTTCGCCCTTGCCCGTTCTTGTGGCCAGGCGGTTTTTGGTTTGCTCGCCCGTTTTTGTCGGTCCCGGTGTTGCTGGAGTCGGGGTTCGGCGGTCGTTTCAAAGCCCACATTTGGTCGGTATTCGAAAAGCGATGCGATTTTGGTGACCGATTTGAGTCTGAAGGTGCCGTGCACCATGTTCAAGAATCTTCTAATAGACTCGAAGGCGTGCTGGGTGCTGTTGGCCGCGGGCACGGTGTGCGTGTTGACGGCCGCTAATTGGTGGGTAGAGCCTTGTAGCAAAGCGCTAGCCCGGTCTTGTATGCAAGACGACCGTGCTGTGAAGAAAGGGCAGCCTACGTCAACCGAAATAAAAAAACTCATCGCTCAACTGGGTGCGCTTGAATACAAGGTCCGTGAAAAAGCAACGAAAGAGTTAGCTGACATTGGCCTTCCGGTCTTGGAAGCGTTGCAAGATGCCGAAGAACATCCCGACCTTGAAACGCGGCAACGCGTTAACATACTTGTGAAGCGCATCAGGGACACTAATAAATTGCCGACCCGTGTCAACGGGTTGGAATTCAAGGTGGTGTTGTCCACCAATAAATGGGCAATTCCCACGCCGGGAAAAGAAACCAAAATTGATATCGCGTTAGTCGTGAAAAACACAAAACGGGAACCGGCGCATGTTTTACTTTATGGGGCCATCTCGGCTGTTTTGGCTGACAAAACCGGTAAAAAGCTAGAATCTTTTGGAGGCAGGCAGGCCAGCACTCCCGGGAAGGACAACGTGCCGGTCTTGGCTAAGAACGAGAGCTATGCCTTTGAGCTTCTAGGGGGTTTAAGTTGGCGGGACGGATCGCTGGAATTCGAGTATATCGACCGGTTTACTTGTTGGGAGACATACGAGAGGTTGTCGAAAGGCACCTACCGAATATCGATCAAATACGGGAATGACCTGGTGAGCTATCGCGGTAAGGGCCCGTTGTGGCTGGGAACTGTGGAGACCTTGCCTGAAATTGTCACGATTGAATAAAAGGAGTTCTCGATATGCCTGCCTCCATGCGGTTCGTTGCACTTGTGCGCCAGCTTTTGTCCTCGCGCAAGCGCAGGAAACGGGTGATACCTAGAAATCGCGCGATGCTAAATATTGAGCAGCTCGAAGATCGAACTGTTCCGGCTTATCTCACAACAGCCTATCAGCCAGGCACCAACCAAACGCTAACGGGAACCAATCTGAGCGGCACGCCGTTCGCGGAGACAATTGCAAGCACGAATGTTGTTCGCAGCCAACCTGTCGCCGGCGCGCAAAACAGAATGTGGGTTAGTGGCCTTAAACCAAACCCGCCTGTCGAATATACGGCAGGGTGGCATACCCAGCGGCGCAAACTTGGGTGGCACGCCCTGGCAGAGCGCGCATCCTTCGCTAACTCGCAAAGCTCAAGGGCGTGCCGAAGCGCCCGTGGCTGTGTCCCATTCTCCTGACGATCGTCCTATTGAA
>DASRAT010000502.1:0-5061 GCA_035638015.1 Gemmataceae bacterium
TGCTCGCCGATGAAATCAACCGCGCACCAGCGAAGGTCCAGAGCGCGCTGCTGGAGGCCATGCAGGAGAAGCAGGTGACGATCGGCGGGACGACGTATCCGCTGCCGGATCCCTTTCTCGTGCTGGCCACGCAGAATCCCATCGAGCAGGAAGGCACCTATCCGTTGCCCGAGGCGCAGGTCGATCGTTTCATGCTCAAGGTCAAGCTCGATTATCCGAATAAAGAAGAGGAGCTGGCGATCCTCAATCGCATGGCGGGGGTCGATGTTAACCTGAGCGCCAAGGCGGTGCTGGCCGCGGAGGAAATCTTCGAATTGCGGCGGGCTGTGGACCAGATTTACGTGGATGACAAGGTGAAGCACTACATCGTGGACGTGGTTCACGCCACCCGGAGGCCGGCGGAATACGGCATCGACATCGGCCAATACATCCAATACGGGGCCAGCCCACGGGCCACGATTTTTTTGACACGCGGAGCTCGCGTTCATGCTCTGTTGGACGGTCGCGGTTATGTCACGCCGCAGGACATCAAGAGCATCGGTTATGATGTATTAAGGCACCGTGTCAGCGTGACCTACGAGGCCGAAGCGGAGGATTTGACGTCAGATCATCTGCTCAAGCGCGTATTCGATCATTTGAAGGTGCCTTGATCTTTCGTTTCCACGGAAAATTGCGTAGGGTGGGTGAAGTCTTCGGAACCCACCACGGCGACTGGTGGGTTCCGAAGACTTCACCCACCCTACGCGGAAGATTTGGCGATGCAACAAGTTCTGTTCAAAATCCCTGGAATCGACTGGCCCGTCTACGGCTACGGCATGATGCTGTTCCTGGCGTATTTCTTCTGCACCTGGCTAGCCTGCTGGCTGGCCAAGAAAGAAGGCATTAGCGCCGTCAGCATTCAAGACCTCAGCATCTGGGTCTTCATTTGCGGCATCGCAGGGGCCCGCCTGACTTTCATGCTCCAGTATCACATCCCTTTGATGGACTTCTGGAAAATCTGGGACGGCGGTTTGGTCTTTTACGGCTCCGCCATCGGCGGCGTGGTCGGATACTTCGGCGCCTATTTCTTTGTCCTGCGCAAGCACAATGTCTCGACCTGGAAAATGGCCGATGTCATTGCCCCGTGTGCCGCGCTGGGTCTTTGCCTGGGCCGCGTCGGCTGCCTGCTCAACGGTTGTTGTTACGGCAACGTCGCTTGCCCTGATTGCCCTTCTATCGGCTTTCCCTTGCCGACACACGCCCGCTTCGAACTAGTAAGAATGGGCTATCAAACGGCGGCCGGCTTCACCTTCAAGGACCAGAGTGAAGACACCGTCGACGAGGTTGAACCCGACTCGGATGCCGCTCGCGCCGGGTTGCAGCCGGGTGACAAAATCAAGGAAATCCAGTTCGGCGACGAAGACATGAAAAAGCCGAATCCGTTTTCCGCCCTGGAGAGACCGCCGCAAGGCCAGAACACGGTGACTTTCAAGGTGCTCCACGCCAATGGCGTTGAGGCACTCGTCGGCCCTTTCACGCCCTGGACGATTGGCCTGCACCCCACGCAAATTTACGAGTCCGTCAGCATGGCTTTGCTTTTCCTGTTGTTGCTGGCCTATTTTCCCTATCGCCGCCGCGACGGCGCGGTGATGGTGCTTTTCATGATTTGTTACGCATGCCATCGCTTTCTCAATGAGATGCTGCGCAACGACACCGATGCCGTCGGGTTTGGCATGACGCTGTCGCAAAACATCAGCATTATTGTGCTGGTGAGCGGTTTGCTTTTGGGCGCCTGGTTATGGCTCAAAACGCCTCGGCAGGTTGTTGAATAGCATCCGCGTAATAAAACTCAGAGATCCGCCTCAATGTCGTCCTTTTTCGTCCACAACTTCCACGTCAGCACCATCCCAATGGCAACGCCGAGGTGATCCATGGCCACGTCCAAAAGTTTGCCGGTGCGTCCTAAAAACTCCAGGACACGCTGCAAAACTTCCGTGGTAGTGCCGTGCATCATCAAAAAGAAAATGATCCAGGCGCGATAGCGAGCCGGCGCGCAAAGCCAACCTGCCACCACCGTCAAAAACGCATAAGCTCCGATATGCAGGCTCTTGGCAAACGTGAACCGCAAGTCGAATTTGGACTCGCCGACGGTCCACGGCTCGCTTTCTGGAAAGGGCAACAAGAGCGCGGCTGTCCACAGCAAGGTGCTGAAAGCCCAGAGCCACCATCGCCATTTGTACAGCAGATTGAGCATGCACGTTCCACAATGAATACCTGGGCACCGCCTGGCGGATTGCTGATTTTATGACCGCCACGCTCTGGCTGCCATAGTTGCCTGGCGATTCCACCCTCATTCTGCATAAATGGGACGGCGTGCGCACTTTCGGCAACGATGTCAAACAGCTCAAGTCGACTGGCAAACTGCCCTTGACCGGTTTGCCGTCCGCAGTATAGTCCCCGCCGCTAATCGTCAGGCGATTTAACTTGGGGAGTGGATGCTCGTGTCGATCCCTTCGACTACAAAGTGCGGGACGGACAGCGCCAACAATGGCGCCGGCGTGCATGCTCTCCTTTATCCGCCTGCGGCGGCAGGAAGGCAGCGGGTGTGCATGAGTCTGGCGTTGACGCTGGCGTTGTTGACGATCGTCCCCGGTTGCCAGGGCTCCTGGTTCCAGGCGCCGCAAAGCATGGCGTTCTGGAACAAGGCGGAGCCCAAGATCGATTACACCACGCCGGAGGATTCCATTGTCCTGCGCGGCGGAGAAATGGTCTATGACCAGAGCATCCCCGTCCTGGGCGGCGATTTTGAAGGCGCCCGCCGCATGTTCCGCGACAAGGAATATGCCAAGGCCGAACCGATATTTGAGCACATTGCCGATAACAAGAAGAACACCCCGCAAATCCTGGAAGCGGCTCGCTATTACCAGGCGATGTGCCTGTACAACCAGGGCAAATACCCGGGGGCCTCGGAGCGGTTCATTCAACTGCTCAACACATTCCCGTCGGCCACCCACGGCCAGGAAGCACGCGAGCACTTGTTCAACATCGCCAACTACTGGCTCGACGAGACGCGCGATCAGATGGAACAAGCCAAGAATGTCAAGGACGGCAAGGCCTGGATCACGATGCCGATCATGCCGGTACACTGGGAAACGTCCAAGCCGCTCTTGGATATTGAGGGCCACGCCCTGCGGCTGTTGGACGCGGTCTACATGACCAATCCCATGAGCGCGGGCGATCCGAGCATGCTGGGCGAAAAAGCCCTGTTCTACATGGGTAGCGTCAAGTTCTACCGCGAAGACTATCGTGACGCCGACCATTACTTCTTCCAATTGGTGCAAAACTACAAGAACGGCAAATTCGCGCCCAAGGCGCTGCAGCTGTCGATTATCTGCAAGGAGATTTGCCAGGGCGGCGCTCCTTACGACGCCCGCCGACTCCAGGAAGCGCGTGACTTGATCGAACGAGCCCGGACCGCCTATCCGGAACTGCAAAAAACGCAGGGCCAGTGGTTGGACAAGCAGGCGGTGGACATCCACAACTTGCAGGCAGAGAAGGATTACGAAATCGCGCGGCAATTCGAGCGCACCGGCCATCCGGGCTCGGCCCACTTCTACTATGAGCTTGTGCGCCGCCGCTATCCGGGCACGACATTCGCCGAAAAGGCGGAGAAAAAGGTTATCGAGTTGCGGGGCTTGGCGGAAAAGGAAGGCGCTGTCGCGCAACCTGCCCCGCAATCGGGACAGACAACCCCCGAGATGGGTCCATTGCCGCGACCGTTGACGCCGGGGCAGCCCATGCCGCCCGCGGGGGCGCCATTTGGCGGCCCGCCGCGGACTTTGCCGCCAGGACTTGAAGGACCGCGCTAGACTTGTCACCCAGAGGATTTGCCGATGCAACACAAATACCTGATCCGCGGCGGCGGTTTGACGCTGATCGCGTTGGCGATCGCCTTGCTGCCCGGTTGCAATACCTGGGACGGCCACTTTTCCATTTTGGGTTACACCACGCGGCCGATGTACGACCTGGGCATCCGCACGGTGCGCGTTCCGATCTTCAAGAATTTGACAATGGAAAGAGGACTGGAGTTTCAGTTAACGGAGGCCGTGGTTCGGGAGATTGAGGCCAAAACGCCCTATAAAGTTGTGCAGGGCGAAGGCTGCGCCGACACCGAGTTGATTGGCACGATTGTCAATCGGACCAAGGCGCTCATCAACCCCAACCAGCTGGGCGAGACGCGTGTGGCCGAGGTGACCTTGGCCGTGGAACTTGTCTGGCGCGATTTGAGAGTTGGTGTAGCCGGCGGCATTTTGTCGCAACCGTTGCCGGGCAAGCCGGGCGATCCGCTGCCACCTCCGCCGCCGATTGGCGCTCCCGCGCCGCCGGTATTAACGCAGGGCATCCGCGACTTTGCGCCCGAACTTGGCGAGGGCCTGGCATCGGCACAAAAGGGAATGGTTGATAGGCTGGCAGTGCAGATTGTCTCCATGATGGAAAAACCCTGGTAACGCTTTGTGGCCCGGCCTGAGCATCAGACATGATTGATTGGCACCTTGCAAAGCAAACCCTGAGCATCGGCGACCACCCATTAGTGATGGGCATCGTCAACGTGACGCCGGATAGTTTTTCAGATGGCGGCCAATTCGGCACCACGGACGAGGCCGTTGCTCACGGATTGGAGTTAGTGAAGCAAGGCGCCGATCTGCTCGACATCGGCGGGGAATCGACGCGGCCTGGCGCCACGCCGGTGCCCTTGCAGGAAGAGTTGTTGCGAGTCGTTCCCGTGGTTGAAGCACTGGCCCGGCAAACGCCGGCGCCAATTTCGGTGGATACCTACAAGGCGGATGTCGCCCGGCAGTGTTTGGAGCGCGGTGCTCAGGTTATCAACGACGTGACGGCCTTGACGGGTGACCCCGACATGCCGGCCGTCGTGCGTCATTTTGACGCCGGTGTGGTGCTGATGCACATGCAAGGCAATCCCACAACGATGCAGGAGAACCCGCACTATGAGGATGTCGTCAAGGATTTGTTGAAGTTCTTTCGCGGCCGCATCAAGGCATGCGTCAAAGCGGGGATCAGTTT
>DASRAT010000503.1:0-2276 GCA_035638015.1 Gemmataceae bacterium
CCAGGGGGAGGATGTCACTCGGCCTGGCGCGGAGCGGCGGCACGGTGACCTCGATCACATTCAAGCGATAAAACAGATCCTCACGAAACTTGCCGGCGGCGACGGCGGCGGCCAGGTCGCGGTTGGTCGCCGCCAAAATGCGCACATCACAGATTCGCGTCTGAGCATCGCCGACACGCTCGTATTGCTTTTCTTGCACGACCCGCAAAAGCTTCGGTTGCATGGCGGAAGGGAGGTCGGCAATCTCATCCAGAAATACGGTGCCGCCTTCGACGACCACGACCTTGCCCACGATGTCGCGAATGGCGCCCGTGAATGCGCCTTGCACATGGCCGAACAACTCGCTCTCCAGCAGTTCCGCCGACAGGCTGGGGCAGTGAACGGTGACAAACGGCGCTTCCGCGCGTGGACTTTTGGCGTGAATGGCCCGTGCGATGACGCCCTTGCCGGTGCCGCTTTCGCCGCGCAGCAAGATGGTCGCTTCGCTGGAGGCGGCGCGAAAGGCCAGCTCCAGGGCCTGGCGCATGACAGGTTCGTCCGTTTGCAGATCGGCCTCGGGTACCACGGCCCGGACCTGGTCCTCAAGTCGTTCAACCTGCGATTGCAAACGGCGGACCCGTGTCACGCGGTCGAAGACCATGCGAACTTGGTCGGGCGTAAACGGCTTGGGCAAATAATCAAACGCTCCGCGCCGCATCGCTTCCACCGCCGTTTCCACGGTCGAGTAGGCGGTGACCACAACGATCGCCAGGGCCGGGGCAAGCCTGCGCAATTCGGGCAGCACATCGAGGCCGTTTTCCTTGGCCAGGCGCAAATCGAGAAAGGCGACGTCAAAAGCAGACTGGGTCAACATCGCCTGAGCCTGCGAGCCGTCGCGCGCTTCCTTGACGTGATGGTTCATCGTCTCCAGCGCCAGCCGGAGCGACTTGCGCAGGTTGGCGTCGTCGTCAATCACCAGAATGTTCATGAAACGACCAAGAGATTCGGAGTTTGTAGTGGCCTGATTTATCGGGTCGCCCGCGGCCCGATAAATCGGGCCACTACGAACTCAACACGACCGGCGACCGGCAACCGCCAACCTACCATTTTGAACAGTGCTCGTATCAGCTTGCATTCTGCATGCCGGGCCAATGATGCTCATGAAGCGCAATTGGAACACCGAATGGCTATTGCACTTACGTATCCAGTCGCCAACCAGCGCCCTAGGACAACACCAAGGTTATCGTGCAATTTGCAATAATGATATTGCAAATTGCACGATAGTTGGCGGGCAGCCATAAATGTAGTTTGACGTAACAATCTGCCATTGCAGCGGTTTGATGCACGAGCCTCAAGCGGCACAACACTTGCTCGTGATGGTGCATTCGCTTTTTGAAGAGTAACGGAGGTTGCACAAATGAACCTGGCAATTTGGCTGCCTACATTATTGCTCGTTGGCCTGGCCACCCTGGCTTTGCTGTTCGCGTTCGTCCGTGGCTGTGAAAAAGTGTGAGGGCCGACAAATGCTTGTGCTTACCGGCGTTGTGACTTTGCTTCTGTTGGTTTACCTCCTCGCCGCCTTGCTGCGCCCCGAGTGGTTTTAGTGTCTTGGTAGGCCGGCCTTCCCAGGCCGGCCTGGGAAGGCCGGCCTACCAAGACACTGTTCGCATTCGAAGGACTCGCCATGTGGCAAATTTGGTTTCTTCCCATCCTCATCGTTGGCGTGACCGTCGCGCTGTCGATTCCCGTCGGCCGCTATCTGGCCTGGATCATGGATGGGCATTACCGCGCGCCGCGCTGGCTGCAATGGCTGGAGCAATGTCTCGACACCGGACCGCAAACCTGGAAGCAATATGCCGTTTCATTGCTGCTCTTCAACACAGTGATGTTCGTCTTCGCGTTCGTCGTTTTGACATTGCAGGCCCAGGCGCCGCTCAATCCCGAGGACCAGAAAACGCTGTCCCCGACGACGATTTTCAACACCGCCTGCTCGTTCGTGACCAACACTAACTTGCAGCATTACTCGGGCGAGCAGCACCTCTCTTACTTCAGCCAACTCCTGGCGATCATCTGGTTGATGTTCGTGTCGGCGGCGGTGGGCTTTTCCGCGTTGACCGCCGTCATCCGCGGTTTGCGCGGCGATGCGCACATGGGCAACTATTACGTCGATATGTGGCGAGCGGTCGTATACGTCTTTCTGCCGAGCAGTCTGATCATGGGCGTGTTGTTCCTGCTCACAGGCATCCCGATGACCTTCGATGGGGCGGCAGAGGTGACCACGCTGGAGGGCGTTATCC
>DASRAT010000504.1:0-4434 GCA_035638015.1 Gemmataceae bacterium
AGCCCCGTTTAATCAGATCAGCAACACGGCACGGGTCTTCACCCCGAAGGACACCGCCATCGTCACGCCGAACAGCGACACGCCGTACTCCCTTCTCTGGATGGACCTGCGGACCGAGCCGCTAGTCCTGAGCGTGCCCCAGGTTGAAAAGGGCCGCTACTATTCCGTGGAACTTTTCGACATGTATACGTTCACCTACGGTTACATCGGCACCCGGGCCACCGGCAACGAAGCCGGCAAGTACATGATCGCCGGACCCGGCTGGAAGGGCGAAACGCCGTCGGGCATCGACAAGGTGTTCCGGTGCGAGACGGAGTTCTCGCTGGCGGCCTACCGCACTCAACTGTTCGGGCCGCGCGACATCGACAACGTGAAGAAGGTCCAGGCCGGCTACCATGTGCAAACGCTGTCGGCATACCTGAAGAAGCCGGCCCCGCCCGCCGCGGCCGAGATCAAGTGGCCGAAGATCGACGCGAAGTCGGCCGAGGCCGATCCCTTCGCTTATCTGAACTTCGTGCTCCAATTCTGCCCGCTGACGGGACCGGCGGCGGTCGAGAAGCCGATGCGCGAGCGGTTCGCCAAGATCGGAATTGAAGCCGGCAAACCTTTCTCCCTCGACAAGCTGACCGCGGAGCAGAAGGCCGAGGTCGCGGCCGGGATGAAGAGTGGCTATGCGAAAATCAAGAACAAGGTTGCCAACCTGGGCCAGGAAGTGAACGGCTGGCGAATCATGACCAGCGGTTTCGTCGATCGCGCGGCGTACAAAGGCGACTGGCTGCTGCGCGCGGCCGTCGCGTTGGCCGGCATTTACGGCAACTCGGCCGCCGAGGCGCTGTACCCGATGCTCGCCACGGACAGCGAGGGAAACAAGCCCGACTGCAGCACGAATCGCTACACACTGACCTTTCCCAAGAGCCAGTTCCCGCCAGCCAAGGCGTTCTGGTCGGTGACCATGTACGATGGCAAGACGCAGCTTCTGATCGAGAACCCCATCAATCGGTACCTGATCAATACGCCTATGTTGCCGGATCTGAAGACGAACGCGGACGGCTCGCTGACGATTTACATCCAGAAGGACTCGCCGGGCAAAGACAAGGAATCCAACTGGTTGCCGGCCCCGGACGGTCCCATCTACGTCGTGATGCGGCTCTACTGGCCTGAAGAAGCGGCGCTCAAAGGTGAATGGAAACCGCCGGTCGTGCAGCGGGTCAAGTGAGAGGCACTGATCTTGCGATTGGTACCACACCGGCAAGATAGATTCGGACACCTTTTGCTCGCTGAGCCTCCCGATGTAGCGACATGCATGTATTGCACGGGGATCGATCCCTTCACGAACAAGGAAGTCTTCATCGCCCGGCACTTGAAAGACCGCAAGTTCTGCACCGCGATTCGATGGTCGATGTGATCAAGGAGTTGAAGGAGTGGTACGCCGACGCTGCCAATACCTACGTATCGGGCAATCTGTTGATTTTCTGTGCTGAAGGCGACAAACGCAAGCATGTGGCGCCTGGTGTTTTCCTCGTCCTTGGCGGCGGCTGATTTGAAAGGCATTTGGCAAGTGGCCCCAGAAGTTTTCAAAATCGCACCCGAACACGCTGGCCAAACCCTCGCCGCATTTCTGCGCGGCCGGCTGCCCGGCCAATCCTGGACCGCCGTCCGCAATCTCATCGCCACTCGCCGCGTCCGCATCGACGGCGATCTCTGCCTCGACTCCGCCCGCCGGCTGCGTGATGGCCAAAGCGTCGAGTTATTGCCTGTATCCGTCCCACCGCCGCGGCAACACGAAGCCCTGACCATTCGCCATTTGGACACCCATTTGATCGTCGTCGAAAAACCCTCTGGCCTATCCACCGTGCGGCACCCTGTCGAACGCAACTGGCCGGCACGTCGCAAAGCAATGCATCCGACGCTGGAAGATTTACTACCGCCCATGATCGCCGCTCGCGAAGGCAAACGCCGCAAGGGCGTGTTGCCGCGGCTCCGCGTCGTGCAACGCCTTGACAAGGAAACCAGCGGCCTGGTCGTGTTCGCAAGAACGGTCGTCGCCGAAAGCGGTCTGGGCAGGCAATTTCGCAAACACTCGGTGCTGCGACGTTATCTCGCGGTGGCGCCCGGCATCGTCCAGGCTCAGCGCATCCACACGCGGCTGGTGCGCGATCGCGGCGACGGCCGCCGCGGCAGCACTCCTTTGCGCGTGATTCCCGCCATGGGAGAGGGAGCAAAGGGCCAGATCAAGGAAGCGATCACGCATGTTGATGTCGTTGAACGATTGCCCGGGTACACGGTGGTGGGCTGCCGGTTGGAGACAGGACGGACACATCAAATCCGCATTCACCTGGCGGAGCTGGGCCATCCGGTCTGCGGCGAAAAAGTGTACATCCTCAAACTCGACGGCACGATTTTGGCCGATAAAAGCAAGGCGCCGCGCCTGGCGCTGCACGCGGCGGAGTTGGGTTTCACGCATCCGGTGACACAGGAGGCGATGCGCTGGGAGATGCCGTTGCCGGATGATCTACGGCATTGGCTAGACCGGCTGCGCGGCAAGAAGTAAGATGAAACCGTGCATACTCGCCGACTTCTTTTCAGGAAACCGGCCGATGGCTACTGTCAAAACCAAAACCCCCCGCCGCATCGAATATCCCACATCGGATGGCAAACCGATGGCCGAAACCGATCTGCACCGCAATTTGATGATCGATGTCATCCAAGAACTTGAAGCCTGGTATGCCGACGCGCCGATGACCTACGTCACCGGCAACCTGCTGCTCTTTTATGAAGAAGGCAACAAGCGCAAGCACATTGCCCCGGACGTTTTTGTGGTTCACGGCATCCCCAAAAGAAAGCGCCTCTACTACCTGATGTGGGAAGAAGGCAAAGGCCCGGATGCGGCCATTGAGTTGACCTCCAAAACCACCCGTAAGGAAGATACTGACAAAAAGCACGTGCTCTATCGCGACGTGCTGAAGGTCAGTGAGTATTTCCTGTTCGACCCAACCGGCGATTATTTGAATCCACGGCTCCAAGGCTTCCGCCTGGAAAATGGCGACTACCGCCGCATCGAGCCGGTCAATGGCCGTCTGCCCAGCGAGGTGCTCGGTCTCCATCTGGAGCAGGACGGCGACCAGCTAAGGTTGTGGGACCCCAAGACAGGCAAATGGCTTCCCACCAAGGAGGAGGCTCTGTGGCAGAAAGACCGGGAGCGCGATCAGATTACCCAGGAACGTGACCGCGAAATCGTAGAACGCCGCAAGTTGGAAGAAGAATTAGCCCAATTACGAGCCCAGCTCGACAAGCAACAAGGCAATCAACCGCCGCAGGCATAATCAATCCATGTCCGTCGAAATCAAGTGGACCGATTCCGATCCCGAAACCGGCCAGCGCCGATTCCTCTGCTGTGAGCGTTTCGCGCATCAGTGGTGGTTCAAATCGAAGCTCCAGCGCCGCGGCGATTGGTCAAAGGGCCTGGTGCCGACGCTGGCGATGTGGGAACATGTTCTTGACAGCCTGCACCGCCGTTATCGCCGTCGGGAAGGCGTCAGCGATGAGGATTTGGAGCAGGTGACCAAAATCGTTGAGGAACTGCGACAGCGCCGGGCAGACGAGGAGTAGCTTATGGCCTTCCGTGCTTTCGACAGGTCTCGCTTGCGGATCCAGCCACTTGCCGCGCGGCAGCACGACATGGATTTGACTTCCGTCCTGCCTTTGAATGCTCCGCTGCCGGCCTTCGAGCATCAGGCCATTCCGATTCTTGGCAAGCGTCTCGGTGAAGCCCGAAACAAAAAAGCGACCCGCATCCTGCTCATGGGCGCTCACGTTTTGCGCGCTGGCGTTTCACGCTACTTAATTGACCTGATGGAACGCGGCCTGCTGAGCCATGTGGCCATGAACGGAGCGGGTTTGATTCACGACTGGGAGCTGGCATTGATCGGCGCCACCACCGAGAGCGTCGCCCGCTACATTCAAACCGGAGAATTTGGTTTGTGGGCAGAAACGGGCCGCATGAATGACGTGATTCGGGAAGGCTCGCGTGCCGGTTTGGGCATGGGCGAGGCGATTGGTCTCGCCATCCAGAATGGAGCTTTCCCCTACAAGGACATCAGCGTTCTGGCCGCAGGCGTGCGTTTGGGTGTGCCGGTCACGGCTCATGTCGGCATCGGTTACGACATCATCCACGAACATCCCAATTGCGACGGTGCGGCCACGGGACAGGCCAGCTATCAAGATTTTTTGATTTTTGCCGAAGCTATCACCCACCTCGAAAACGGTGTACTATTAAATATCGGTTCGGCGGTCATGGGACCGGAGGTTTACCTCAAGTCCCTGGCCATGGCTCGTAACGTCGCCCGCCAGGACGGCCGCGAAATTCGCCGATTTACAACTGCCGTGTTTGACTTGATCCCTTTGGACGGCGACACGCGACGGCAAGCGGACAAG
>DASRAT010000505.1:0-5452 GCA_035638015.1 Gemmataceae bacterium
CCACATGACGCCTCTACGTAAACGTTTCCTGGAGGATATGCAACTCCACGGTTATTCCCCCAAAACCCAATCCTGTTATCTCGGCGCCGTCGTCGCCCTGGCCAGGCATTATCGAAAATCTCCTGACCTGGTCACCGAAGAACAACTGCGCCAGTACTTCCTCCACCTCACCCTCGAAAAGAAAGTCGCCCGCACCACCGCCACCATCGCTCTGTGCGGCATCAAATTCTTCTTCCAAACCACCCTCCAACGCAATTGGACCTGCTTCAAACTGCTGCGTCCGGCCAAGTCCAAGAAACTCCCCGTCGTCCTCAGCCGGGAGGAAGTCAAAAAAATCCTCGCCTGCGTGCGCACTCCCGTTTATCGGGTTTGCCTGACCACCATCTATGCCTGCGCCCTGCGCTTGAATGAAGGGTGCTGCCTGCAAATCGAGGACCTCGACCCCGCCCGCATGCTCCTGCGCGTCGCAGGCAAGGGCAACAAGCAACGTCTGGTTCCCCTGGCCCAGAAGACCCTCAACCAGTTGCGCCAACTCTGGCCCTCACATCGTTCGCCGGTCTGGCTTTTCCCCGCCGTCACACGCCATGGCTTCAAATACAGCGTCGCCCACCACCTCGGCCCCATTCACCGGAGCACTCTGCAACGGGCTTTTCGCCGCGCTCTCCAGAACAGCGGCGTCACCAAACGCGCCCACGTCCATAGTCTGCGTCATAGCATGGCCACTCATCTTTTAGAAGCGGGGGTCAATCTGCGTGTGATTCAAAATATCCTCGGCCATGCCACTCCCACCACCACCGCGCTCTACACTCACCTCACCCAGCAGGTGCGGGATTCGGTCGTCGCGCCCATCGATGAACTCTTAAACGGTCTTTAAGCCGCCATGCTCGAGGTGGCGGACATTCTCCGCCTCCACGGTCCGGCCTATCGGCAACAGTATCAACTCCTGCCCAGTCAGCAGAAGGCGCTGGAGGATTTGGTCCGTTGCCGAACGCCGGTGCTGGGAGGCCAGGTCTGGCGGTGTGATCGCGACGACTGCCGATACGAGCAGTACAGTTATCACTCCTGCGGCAACCGGCATTGTCCCAAGTGTCACGGCCAACAAACCGAGCGCTGGCTGGAAAAGCAACAGCAACGCCTCTTGCCTTGTGCCTACTACTTTTTGACGTTCACCTTGCCGGCCCATCTGCGCCCGCTGGTTTATGCCCATCAGAAAAAGCTCTACGGACTCCTGTTCCAGAGCGCCGCCGCCGCCTTACAGAAGCTGGCCTGGGACCCGCAGTATGTCGGCGGCCAACTCGCCGTCCTCGCGGTGCTGCACACCTGGCGACGCGACCTGCTGGATCACCCTCATGTCCATGTGCTGGCCAGCGCGGGCGGACTTGCCCGCGACGGCCAGCAATGGGTGCATGCCAAAAATCCTGCCTTCCTGGTTCCGGGCTACGCGTTGAGCAAAATCTTCCAAGGCAAGTTCAAGGCCGGTCTCAAAAAACTCGGACTATTCAACCAGGTGCCGGTGGTGGTCTGGCAAACAAAATGGAACGTGCAAATCCAGCACGCCGGTCGTGGAGAGAAGGTTTTGGATTATCTGGGACGCTACGCCTTTCACATTGCCATCAGCAACAGCCGCCTCGAGCGTTTTGAAAACGGGCAAGTCACCTTTGCTTACCGGGACAACCAAACCCAAGAGCTCAAACATCCCACGCTACCGGCCCAGGAATTCATCCGCCGCTTTCTGCGTCATGTCTTGCCCAAGGGTTTTGTCAAAGTCCGTTCCTATGGACTCTGGAATGGCCACAACGCCGACAAACTGCAAAAAGCCCGCTCCCTATTGGCGGCGGAACAACCTTCCGCCTCGCGCTGTGCCGCAGCCGTGCAGAAAGCGTCGCCGGGGCCGTTACCTTTGCCACTTTGTCCGCACTGCAAGATGGGACATCTGGTCTTGGTCGCGAGTCTCTTGCCTCAACGCACGCGAGCGCCGTGAAAGACCTTCCTCCCAATTACCGCTCGATGGGCTGGAACGTTTTCAGAATGCAAACGTGTGGGGAGTCCTTTTGCCAAAACAGTGGTTTTGCCCCTTTAACCACTCGACGGACACGTCCAGCAAGAGGCTTAGACGACGAGCGCCTCTTGCTCAAGCGGTCCCAACCACGCAGGGAGTTCTCAAAACTTCGGAGCAAAATCCAAAGGACACTCGACGCTCCCTGCCTGGATTGAGTTCAACACAGTTTTTTGTCGCGGCTCAACGCACCAGGACTATTCCGGCATCTCGGGCCGCGACAAAAAACTTAAGGCGTTAGGCCGGTGTCGCCGAAGCGGTCGCTTGAGCGCGGGTAGTTTATGCGTGTATCGATGCGCCGGAAAAGCGGGGTGCGGGTGAACCATCGGTCGTCGAGTGAGCGACTATTGCTCTCGAAGACGAACATCTCCGCGACGAGACCGGGCTTGAGTTCGTCGCCCGTCGCCACGTTCGCTGGAGCGGTTTCAGGCGGCGGGACGGCGCGGGTGGCGGAGGTCTCCACTTCGATGGCTACGGAGTAACCGAGCGGCGATTCATCCAGCGCCCGAATCGAGCCGTTGATCCGTGGCCATGGGCGCAGTTCGAGCGTGATAGGTCGCGCGTTTGCTGAATCGGCCAGCGATGCGCGCTCGTGCCACGACACGTTGTCGCCCTGGAGCGCAAGCAATGCCCAGGTGGCCGGCAGTTTGGCGACTTCCAGGGTAAATTCGCCGTTCGCCCCCGAGTTCGTGCTCGCCAGCGCCCATCCGCCCGTACGCAGGTCAGGTGCTGCGTTTGTGTCAAGCGTCTGGACTTGCACCCAGACATTCGTGGCCGGTTTGCCGGCAAGGTCGAGCACACGGCCGCGAATCAGGTGGGTTTGCGCATCTGAAATCGCGGCTGTCGCGGTTTGCCAAAGCAAGCCGAAAAGGAAGCCCAGCAAGAGGACAGGGTAACGCACGGACATTGTGATCGGGCGTTTTTGTTGCCTCCCCGGCTTCGGTTGGCGTGCGGTTGACGAGCCGCGCGAAACTGAGGCCCAACGCAAAGCCAATGGCCACGGCAGAAAGAGAGCGCACTGATTCAACCTTACCTGCCAATTTCGGTGCCAGGATACAAATTTAGATATGAGTTGTGACAGGTGCATCAGCGCAGACACTCAACGGGCGCATGGATAAAAGCGGCTTCAACGCGTTGGATAATCCACGAACGCACTCGCGTTGTCGCGCAAAAACTGGCTGGCTTGATCTTGGCGCCGTTCACAGACTGCATGATGATCGCTGTGCAGAGATTAATTTGAGCTTCGCTGTCTCGGCTGCTACGAAAGGTCGAATTTTCGGTGTGCAAGCGACGCTCGCTTCCGCTCGACTTGCCCGCGTGCATGGCGAATCCGCAGCCATCGCCCGGCTGCTCCCCGACCTTGCTCCGATCATGGCCAGCGAAGATGCGAAGGAAGGGTTGCTATCTTTCATTGAGCGGCGGCAAGCAAAGTTTACCGGACGATAGAACTCAGGTTGTGAAGTCGAGTCCGTTCATGGCAATAAACGCGAAGTTCTACAAACACTGAACACGCGACTTTGCGTTGCATGCATGTTCCGAGATTGCCGCCGGGTTCACTATTGCTCGTCGTTGGTTTCTACTGCATGATTGGTGACATGCCGGTGGCAAAGCAAATTTCATTTCGTCGCGCGCTGACCAAATACCCCGTGGTCGCCGCCTTCGGCATTTCGCTTTTGATTCATAGCGGCTTGTATGTTGGCTGGCGGGTGGGAAAGCATTTGGGCTTGTGGCAATATAAAATGACTTTCCTCCAAAAATTGTTGCCCTCGTCAAAATCCCTTCCGCGCCTGGTCGAACTTAAGAAGCTCACGCCGCCACAGGAAAGGCGGCAAGTTCCAATGACGTTCGTGGAGATTGATCCAGCGCAAGCCGCAGCCGAGCCGCCAAAAGACACCAAGTATTACTCGACCGTGAACACCGTGGCCGCGAATCCTGATCCCCGCCTGGCAACCGAGGTTCCCAAATTCGATGGCGAACAGGAGAAAATGGTGCGCATAATGGACAATCCCAAACCCCAGCTTCATCCGTTGCAGCCGAGCCGGCCGAAGGAAAATCCACCCCCGGAGCCTGTCGAAGCCCAGCCCAAACCTAAAGCGAGCGAACCCAAAGGCGATCTCGTGATCGCCAAAACCAACCCGGTTGAGGTGAAACCCGGCGAGAAGAACGACGATTCCAAAGAGATCGAACCGCCCAAACCAACTCGTGTGCGTCCGCGCACCATCGCCGCGGCGTTGCAACAAAATCCCGCGCTGGTCGGCAAGAAAATGAAGCAGGAAGGCGGTGTGCGACATGCCGGGCACCTTAGCCTCGACGTGAAAGCGTCGCCGTTTGGCGATTATGACGCGGCTTTCATCAGTGCCGTCCAGCAGCGCTGGTATGACTTGCTGGAAGAGCACGGCTTTGCCCTGCATACGGGCAAAGTTGTTTTGGATTTTCGATTGACCTACGACGGACGGATCACCGATATGAAGGTCAATGACAACACGGTGGGAGAGCTTTTGGGATGGACTTGCCAGAAGGCAGTCCAGGACCCGGCGCCGTTCGGCAAGTGGCCGAGTGATATGCGGAAAATGGTAGGAGCCGATTTTCGCGAGGTGAGATTCACATTTTACTACGACTGATGGGACAATCTGGAAGAAGAGGGCCAACGGACAGAGGGAAAAAATCAAAACAAGAACCAAAGCGGAACTGCATGTGGAACTCCTGGGCGAGGCGGCTTTTGCCTTTTGCCTTTTGCCTTTTTGCTTTTAACTCGTGGCGTGGAACTATTTTTTATCACTGCTTTGGTGACGACTTCGATTGTCGCGGTCACGTTCATTGTTGAGCGTGGAATCGCTTTGCGCTGGCGCAAGATTGTGCCGCAGCCAGTCGAAGGGGCCGTCGAGAATTACAATTCCGCCACCGATCTGCCGATTCTGCGCCAGGTTTGCCACCAGCATCCTTCAGCACTCAGCCGGCTGCTGCTCGTTTCGGCGGATCATTTGCACTGGCCGCGCGCGGAAAACGTCGATGCGCTGCAAACCCGCGCCCGCCATGAAATGTCCCGGCTCGAACGCGGCTTGGTCGTTTTGGAAATTGTGGTGGGTATTGCGCCACTGCTCGGTCTGGTCGGCACGGTCTATGGTTTGATCACCTTGTTCGGCGATTTGTCGCGCGTCGGCTTGGGCGACAACGCGGCGCTCGCCAAAGGCATCGGTATCGCGCTTTACACCACGCTGATGGGATTGCTCATCGCCATTCCTTCGCTGGTCGCGTGGAGCTATTACACGAAAAAGGTCGAGACCCTCGCAGTGGAAATGGAAACGTTGTGCGACGAATTCCTGCGCCGGAACTACCGCCGGGAAATCGTCGCCGAATCTCCGCAGCTCGCCCGTCAAACCGTCCACCTCTAGTCCG
>DASRAT010000506.1:0-2191 GCA_035638015.1 Gemmataceae bacterium
CCTGCCGGCGCGATTCCTTCAGGAGGGCTTTGAGCTCGAAGATGTTTTTGAAGCTCTCGCCGCTAATGAGCTTGCCGCCAGCGTCGATGGGCTGGCCGTGCTCCGTTTCGCGGTACATTCCCAGTGCGTTAAAATTTTCCAAGCCCAGGCCAAGCGGGTCCATTCGCGAGTGGCACGAGGAGCATATGGGGATGCTGCGATGCAGGGCCATCAAGTCACGCATGGACGGCTCACCCTTGGCGCCCTTGGCGGCCTCGTCCAAATTGGGAATATCCAGGTCGGCTGGCGGTGGCGGCGTTGGCGTGCCCAGGAGGTTGTCCAGCACAAACAAGCCGCGTTTGACCGGTGAAGTTCGCGTGGGGTTGGAAGTAACCATCAGCACCGAGGCCTGCGTCAGCACACCGCCGCGCGGGCTGTCCTTGGGCAGCGTGACCTTGCGCATATCCTTGCCCTTGACGCCGGGAATAGCGTAGAACTGCGCCAGCGGTTCGTTGAGGAACGTATAGTCGCTGTCAATCATTTCCAGCACGCTGCGATCCGTGCGTGCGATATGGTCGAAGAACAATTCGGTCTCCAGGCGGATCGCTTTACGCAATTCGGCATCGAGGTTAACCTTGGCTTTGCTGCCTTCTTGCTTCAGGATCACGGCGGCGTTGAGCGGGACCTCGTCCACGTTGCGTGATTTCAACCACTGTCCGGCGAAGTTTTGACTCAACTGGGCCGCTCGAGGATCTTTGAGCATCCTCTGGACTTGCGCCTTGAGGTTCTTGCGCAACTCGCCACGCTCGGCCAGCCGGAACAATTCATCGTCCGGCATCGAGGACCAGAGCAGGTAAGACAACCGCGTGGCCAGGGAATACTCATCGATGTAGGCGAAGGCCGCGTCCTTGGGCGTTTTCGGGTCGGATTCTTCGATTCGGAAAAGGAATCGCGGCGATGCCAGCACTGCCACCAGCGCCTGGGAAACGCCCTGCTCAAAGCTCATGTCAGGTTGCTTGTAGATCATCTCGGCAATGTTCACCAGCCGATCGAGCGTTTTGTCGTCCGCGGGACGGCGGAAAGCTTTGCCCACGAAACGTTTCAGAATCTCGCGAGCGTACTGGCGGCGTTCGGCTGCGCCGGCGGGCGCCTCACCCTTGAAAAACGTGCGTTCGTAGTTTGGCACATATGCCCACTCCTTGCGATCCAGCGGGCCTTCCAGCCGCACCGTAATCCGCTGCAGGACCGTTGAGCCGCCCTTTTTGCCTCCCGCGCCTTTGGCGGGCGGCAATGGTTTTCCTTCGATCTCGAATTGATAATTTTCGCCCGGTTTCAAGTTGCCGGTCACTTCATAACTGAAGGCCTTCTGGTTGATCCATATGTGCTCCATTTTCATCTTTTCTTTGCCGTCCAACTTGAAGGCGACTTCGAGGCGAGCCGGATCAAAGTCGAACTGGCCGCGGACTTCCATATCCACACGGAAGCGATAATCGCCAGGCTTATCAACCTTGAAGACATATTCCAGCTTGCCCCCCTGGCTGTAGCTGAAGTAGGGAATGAGGTTGCGTTCCTGCGCAAGATCCTGCTTTTTGTTGTAGCTGGGGTTGGCTTTGGCCGGCAGTGTCTTGACAGGCATGACTTTGCCATTTGTGGGCACGGAGGCTTTGACAATCGTTGTTGCTGCCGCGATGTATTTCTCGAACAACAGCGGGGAGAAGGACAGCACGTCGCCGATGCTGTCGAAGCCATAGCCGATGTCGTCGGGCGGAAACTCCTTGTCGGTTTCGTAATCCACGCCCATAAGGTCGCGAATGGTATTGCGATACTCGATGCGGTTGAGGCGGCGCAGCGTCACGCGGCCAGGGTCAGGATTCTTGGGGTCCAAACCAAAAGCGCTGTACTTAATCCAGTTTTCCAGGACTTTTTGTTCCTCGGCGGTCGGCCGCGGCTTCTTGGCGGGAGGCATGATGTTGGCCCGCGTATTTTGCAGCACTGCATGCCATAGCTCGCGCTTGCCTACCAGCTCATCATCGGACTTGAAAGTATCAAAGGAGACGTTGCCTTTTTTGCCGCCGTCGGCGTGGCAGTCATAGCAGTACTTGGCGAGAATCGGCTGGACGTCTTTGCGATAGCTGGCCACGGCTTGCGGGTCGCTGGCGGCAGCTGGTCCGCTCAAGACGCCTAGCACCAACAGACTGGCCGCCCACGCCCA
>DASRAT010000507.1:0-6764 GCA_035638015.1 Gemmataceae bacterium
TGCGACCCCCTCCGGGGTCGATTCGATATTTCGCGTCGCTGTTGCCGGTGGTGTCGCTGCGCTCAACCACCGCCTAATGGCTGCGACCCCCTCCGGGGTCGGGGGCATAGTCTTTACCCCACCAACTCCCTCATCACCCCTCGATCAACCAAATGCTGCGGCCGCCCCGTCGGATCGTTGATGGTCGTCGTCGTCACATCGATGCCGAGCGTCTGATAAACCGTCGCGATCACTTCGCCCGGATGCACTGGGCGGGCCGACGCGAATTCGCCCAGGCGATTGGTGGCGCCGATGACCTGGCCCGCCTTGATGCCGCCGCCGGCCAGCAGGCAGCAACTGACTTGCGGCCAGTGATCGCGGCCGGCGTCCTTGTTGACCCGCGGCGTGCGGCCGAATTCGCCCCAGACGACCACCAGCACGTCGTCGAGCATGCCGCGGACGCGCAGGTCCTCGATCAGGGCGCTGAGGCACTGGTCGAGCTTGCCGCCGTGGTCGCGAACCATGGCGAAGTTCTGGCCGTGGCTGTCCCAGCGGCCGTAGGAGAGAGTGACGCAGCGAACGCCTGCTTCCACCAGGCGGCGTGCCAGCAGCAACTGTTCGTTGACGGTCGGTGCGCCGTCAAACTGAAATTGGTAGGGCCGGCCGTTGCCGTAGCGGTCGCGAACGCGCGGGCTTTCGCGGCCCTGGTCCAATGCGTCCAGGAGTTTGCTGGAGGTCAACACGCCAAGGGCCCGCTGGCTGGCGGCGTCCATGGCGTCGAGCGTGCCGCTGGTGTCGAGATCGCGGCGCATGTCATCGAAACTCTGCAGCAGTTGCCGGCGATCTTCCAGGGTTTCGGGCGAGATGCCGTTCAAACGCAAATTGGCCATGCCCGGACCATCGGGACGGAACGGAGCGTGGCTCATGCCCAAAAAGCCAGGGCGGCCGGCGTCGGACCAGGGCATGTGCTGTGTCGGTTTGGCCAGACCGACGGCGGTGGGGACCGAGGGATCGACCGGACCCAGCACACGGTTCACCGCAGCACTCACCGATGGCCGGCCACCGAGGTTTTGCAACGAATTCCGCGGCCAACCGGTGTAACAAATCTCCGGCGAATGATCGTCCTGACAGCCAACAATGGAACGTATAATGGCGCATTTGTCCATCAATTGGGCCATGCGCGGAAAGACTTCGCAGATTTGAATTCCGGGGACATTGGTGGCGATGGCATTAAACTCGCCTTTGATCTCACGCGGGGCGTCGGTCTTGATGTCCCACATGTCCTGATGCGGCGGGCCACCGGCAAGGTAGACCTGAATGACTGCCTTGTGCGAACGCGGTCTGGGCACCAGGGCTTCAGCGCGAAACACATCCGTCAACGTCAGCGTCGTGGCGCCGAAGCTGAAAGCGCCGACCTTGAGAAAGCCGCGGCGGGAAAGGCCGTCACAATAGCGTTGGCCACGTCCAAGTATGCTCAACATTGCGCGAGTCCCCTGGAGGAAATGGGCGGGACAACAGTAGGGTAAACGGACAAGGGGGCGGCGTCTAGGCAAATTCCAGGAACTCAATTGACCACAGCAGCGCGTCTTGACTTTCAGTCAAGATCAATTATCATACGTATCATGGCCGCAGCAAGTAAATACATCGATCTGAAGGGCCTGGCGCACTCCTTGACCGATTTGGACCCGGACGAACGCCGCCTAATTGCCCAGCTGCGCAAGCAAGCCGTTCAAAACCCAGATTGGAACACGTTTACCAATTCTTGGTTCAACACGGTTGCCAAATTCTATGATGCGCGTGGCCTGTCCCGCAAGGAGTCGCGGCGAACGGTGGTTTATCAAATCGCCCAGGATCTCGGTAATCGTTTGGCCATTGCCGCAGGCCTGGCGCGTCAACACGATTATCGGTCGCAGTTGCTGGAGATCATCCGCACACAATTTCAAACCAATCACGCCTTCTGCGAAGCGACCGGATTGTCCGAGGACATGTTGAGTCATGTGTTGGCGGGGCGTAAGGACCTATCCATGCAAGCCCTAAGCCAGGCGTTGGAGCGGATCGGCTATGAAGTGCGGTTGCTGGCGCGGCAGAAGATCGCGGGCTGAAGCGGGTTCACAGCTTTCGAGCCGCAGGCTTCTCACCAAAACCGCCACCACGGTTTAGCCATTCCGACTTCCGTGATCATTACAAAAATCGACGGAGACACCGATGTGGTGTCATCCCACTCCCCCTGCGCCGCAACCCGACACAATCCAGTGAAATCTAACCTCAACTCCGCCACGATCCGCTTGGCCCCGGCAGCCTCTGCCGCCTGCCGGCAAAAATCAAAGGCTTCCACTGTGGCGCGGGATGACTCGGAGGGGCCGTTGTAGGCCGCTTTGGCAGCCCATTCGGAAGCCTTGGCCGAGGAGGAGGCAATAAGGCACTCATTCTTATTGGATGGGACAGGTTCACTGATAGGAAAGCCGAGGGTGGGATAGAGTGCGACGCCTGCTGCCATAATAGCTTCCGTGAATGCGTCTTTCAGTCCGTGCGCGGCAGTAGCCCGTGCTGCTGAATCCTCGGCTAATTGCGTGGCGATTTGCAATGCTTCAAGCCTGCGCGGAAGTGCATTCGGCCAAGCGCCGCGAAACAAAGGAATACAGGCTCGGGCACAATGAGCGGCGAACGCCACGCGAGCCCAATGCGGAAGCTTTTCAATTTCCGAACCAACGTGCATGGTAATTGGTAAAGCCCAAAAGGAAGCATTGTCCGCGTCAGCTAGCTTACTTCCATACGCTAAACTGTGAATGTGACGCCGTCAAGGAAGTGCTGGCGCATGGCTGACATGTGAGATCGTTGGAGAAATGCCCTCATGGCGGTGTCTCATCCCAAGTATCCCATTGTGCTGTCCATCGCCGCCGCCCTCGTGACGCTGGCCATGAAAACGACCGCCTATTTGCTTACCGATTCGGTCAGCTTGCTCTCCGACGCGGCCGAGTCGCTGGTCAATCTGCTGGCCGCCGTGTTTGCCCTCTTTTGCATGTGGTTTGCCTCCCGGCCCGCGGATGTGTCGCACACCTACGGCCATGAAAAGATCGAGTATTTCTCGAGCGGCCTGGAAGGGATGCTCATCCTCGGCGCCGCGGCGGGCATCGCCTGGCTGGCCGTGTTGCGTTTGATGGAGCCGCGCCCTCTCGAGGATTTAGAACTGGGCACACTGATTGCCCTGGGCGCTTCGCTCATCAACCTGGCGGTGGGCATCACACTCCTGCGCGTCGGCAAAAAAACGCAATCGATCGTCATGGAAGCCGATGGCAAACATCTCTTGACCGACGTTTGGACCTCGGCGGGCGTGCTGTGTGGCCTGGGATTGGTGTGGATCACCGGCATTTACAAACTTGACCCGATCATTGCTCTTTTGGTAGCTGCTAACATTTGCTGGACCGCCATTGACCTGATCTGGCGTTCCTTTAACGGACTGATGGATCACGCCTTGCCGGCGGAAGAGCAGGCGACCCTGCGTGCCGCCATTACAGCAACACTGGAGCCCGGCACGACCTTTCACGCCCTGCGAACACGGCAGGCAGGCGCCCATCGTTTCGCCGACTTTCACTTGCTGGTGCCAGGCCGTTTGAGTGTGCAGCGCGCTCACGATTTGTCCGAAAAAATCGAGCATGCCGTGCAGGCCGCATTGCCGGCCATCGAGGTAACCGTCCACATTGAACCGATCGAGGAGCCGGCGGCATGGAAGGACAGCGATTTGCTGCCGATTGAAGAGGCGCAGAAAAAGCATTAAGCTCGGCCGTTTTCGTGTTTTCGTTTTTCATTCTTTCGTGATAAAAAAAACGCGCTCCCTTTGCTGCGCTCGCTCCCAATCTCCATAAAATAGCGCCCTACCACTTCTCCCAATGTGAGAGTTCGCCATGTGCCGTATTCTTGCCCTGATGGTCCTTTGCGGAGCGTTGGCCGTCGTGACCGCAACGACCGCCCAGCAACCCCCGGACAAGGTCCCACTCGACCGTGTCAACGAGTTGATCGACAAACTCGGTAGCACCAAGTTCGCCGAACGCGAACGGGCCATGAAGGAGCTGGAAGCCTTCGGCCCTGCCATCCTGCCGGCATTGAGACCTGCTCAAAAGTCGAAGGATGCCGAAATCAAGGGGCGTGTTGATTTGCTGGTGCGGAAGCTCGAAGACCAACAAATGGCGGCGAACCTGCTTGCCGGCAAACGCGTGCGGCTGAATGTCAAGAATGCAACCGTCCCCGAAGCCGTGGCGGAGTTGGCCAGGCTCAGCGGCTATGACCTTGTGCTCAACACCGACGCCAAGGCATTCGGGGACCGCAAGGTGACGCTCGACACCGGCGACACGACTTTTTGGGAAGCCTTGCAGCAACTGTGCGTGAGCGCGGAGTTGGTGGACACCATTGCTGCCGCAACCAAACCCGGCAAAGCGATAGCCGGGGCCAAAAAAGCGGCCGCCAACGTTATCCGAGCGGTGCCGGCAGCCGCGCCCATCGTTGCCGTTCAACTTTCCGCGGGGAAGCCGAGCGACGCTCCCGTGGCTTTCGCCGGTTCGCTTCGCATCAAGCTGCTCAAAACAACGAAAATGTCCAACGGCGACCGCCAACTGCTTCTGGAAGTCGCCAACGAACCGCGTCTGGCGGGTTTTACTGCCGGCGGCATGCCGGTCATTGTCAAGGCGATTAACGACAAGAAGCAGACGCTGCCCACGTCGGTCTTGCCGATCCCCTCGCTGGACATTCCGCCGCCCGCCGCCGCCAATAACGGCGTCGGCAACGTCATCATCGTGAATGGCAACATGGCCAATCCCGCATTGAATCTTGCGACGCCGAGCTTTGCGCCGTTCCAGTTTACCGTGAACGTCAAACCCGGTGAGAAGCCGACCAAAAAACTTGAAGAGCTTGTCGGCAAATTGACGGTGCGCACCATGATCGACACCGAACCGTCGCTGGTCATCGACAAGATCCTTGATGCGGCCGGCAAAACAGCCAAGGCCAAGGACGGCACCACCGTGAAGGTCAACAACATCAAGAAGCAACCTAACGGCGACATTGCCGTCCAGATCGCGACCGGCAACGGCCAAGCCCTCAACGGGGCAGCCAACGGCGGCGCCATCCAAATTCAAGGCGCCGCGATCGTGCAAATCAACGGCCAAAACGTCGGCGGCGTGCAGAACGCTTCCAATCCGTTCCGCCTTTTAGACGCCAAGGGCGAAAGTTATGTTCTCGCTCAATCGAGCAACAGCGGTATGTCGATAAACGGCGGTCAGATTACTTACACGCAGACGCTGGTGTTTGTGCCCAAGGTCGGGCAGGGACCGCCAGCCCAGTTGGTGCTGCCGGGCCAGCGGTCGTTTGCGTTTGATGTGCCGTTTGCGTTGAAGGATGTGGTGCTTCCTTAGCAAATGCGCGGCCGGCAGCGAACAAGAAGCGGCGTCGGCGGCTTACTTCTTCCCCTTCGGAATCACCGGCAACACCACATGCGACGGATACGTTTGGTTGTGGTAAACCGTGTTGTCCGCCGCGATCATGCGGCGATGCTGCTGCAGCGGCTCTCCCGTGTTGGGATTCAGGTCAAAACGCGGGAAATTACTGCTCGAAATGTCCACGCGGATGCGGTGCCCCTTGGCGAATACGTTGCTCGTCGGATAAAGCTCGATGGTCACTTTGTAAACATTGCCCGGCTGCATCAGCTCGGCCTTTTCCAGCGAATTACGGTAACGCATGCGCGTGATCGAGTCGCCGATGTTGAGGTCGAACCCCAGCGGATAATCGGGATTGGGCGGGTAAACGTCGAGCAGCTTGGCCGTGAAATCGGTGTCCAGCGCGGACGATGACACGTACAAGTTGACTTTGATCGGGCCCGTCACTTCCATGTCCTCCGCCAGAGGCGGCGTTTGAAAGACCAGCACATCGCGGCGCTGCGACAACGGCAGCTGGTCCTTGGCGAAGAGCGTGGTGGGCCGTGCGCGCTGGTCGAAGCCACCCGCCACCAGGATCCCGGCCACGGAAGACAGATTGCCGCCGATCGTGGGCACCGGGTTTTCCGGATCGAAACGAAACGTGGTCGCGCTGGTTTTGGCCGTGGGCTGCACGGCCTTCAAGCTGCCGTCGGCATGAAGATAAAACGGCGTGAACTGCGTGCGTTCCAAAGGAAACATCTTCTCCTCGCGCCACTGGCCGCCGTGCTTTAGCCTGCCGTTGGCGGATTTGCGGCCATCGCCGCCGCCCATGATAAACAGGCGAACCGGGCCTTCTTTCTCGACGCCGTTGTCGATGCCCTTGAGCCATTTGTCGAACCAGCGCAGCCGCCACTCATTGAAGTTCAAGGCGGCGGCCGCCGGAAACTCGATTTCGCCCGCGAAGTTCTTGCCCTGCGAGCCGTGTGTCCAGGGACCGACAATTAAAAGCTGCGGCGACTTCTTGCTCTTGGACAGCGCCTGCCAGTTCATGACGTTTTGCCGGCACCACGAATCGTACCAACCCGTGACGTGATACACAGGCACATCGGCGTAGCGCTCGACATTGTCCACCACGGAATAACCCGGCTGTTTCCAATAATCGTCGTTGTCGCCGTGCCGCATTGCCTCGACCAACCAGGCCTCATAATCGGGAACGTGTTGCAAAGCCGTCGTACCCGGCCGAATCGGCAGACGCAGTAAATGTTGTGGCATCTGCTTGCCGTTTTGCTCCAACGCAGTTTTAAGCTTGGGGTCCGCCAGGGCTTCACGGGCATTGGGTGCGCCGATGGTGAAGATCCAGTTCATGAAGCGCAGCTCGAAGGC
>DASRAT010000508.1:0-4554 GCA_035638015.1 Gemmataceae bacterium
AAAAAATGCTGGACTTGACGGACCTGCTTGTTACAATGAACTGGTTAATCGAAAACCAATGGGCGGGCTTGACCGCCACCCGGACCCCGAGAGTGCGCGCTTGGGGCCCGGGTTATTGCGTTTTCACCTCCAAACAACGGAGTTGAGGCACGGCTCGGCCGCATGGGTGGTTTCGGAGGACTCCCAGGCGGGCCGGCGGGCTGGTATCGCGGACCATTATTTATGGTCCGGCGCTGATGTTGTCAACGGTGGATACAGCGTGCTACGAATCAGCCTCACAAATTGCGGATTGCCGATTGGGGATTGCGGATTGGAAAACACACGCCTTGTCTTTCAGTCAGCAATAGGCAGTCCTCAAGCCCCCTTTACTGCAAGGGAGTGCGACGTCTTCCACATGGGATCAAATCCCGTTTTTTACGCAACTGCCAACGTTGAATCAATCGCAAGCCTAAAACGGCGCGAGCATGCTGTGCGTGACTGGTGAGTTTCACGCTCATCCGGGTGGCCACACGGCCCCTGGTTCGCCGCGCCGCCTAGTTGTCTTCGTGTGATGGGAGGAGCCTTAGGTCATGCCAATCAAAGCCCTGCGCACTATTCATCCAACGCAAATACGCAACTTCGGCCGTTTCGGCGACGCCGTCGAGGTGCCGCCTTTGACCGAGGTGCAAACCAAGTCGTATGACCGATTTCTGCAGCTGGACACGCCGCCGGAAAAGCGGACAGCCACCGGCCTGGAAGGCGTGCTGCGCGAGATCTTTCCGATCGAGAGCTATGACAAGACTCTCAATGTGCAGTACATCAAGTACGAACTTGGCAAGCCGCGTTATGGTCCTGACGAGTGCCGTCAGCTGCGGCTGACTTATGGCCGGCCCTTCCGCGTTTGGCTGCGGCTCAACAAGGAGCAGCCGGTCGAGGAAGAAGTTTATTTGGGCGACATGCCGATCATGATCGGCGGCGGCGAGTTCATCATCAACGGCGCCGAACGTGTCGTGGTCAGCCAGCTGCATCGCTCGCCCGGCGTCGATTACGTCGTCGAGACGGAAGCCGGCGACCGCAAGCTGCATTCTTGCCGCGTCATCCCCGAGCGCGGCAGCTGGATTGAAGTCAACGTCACCAAGAAAGACGCCCTTGGCGTCCGCATCGATCAGTCCGGCAAGTTCTCCGCCATGACGCTGCTGCGCGCCATGGACGCCGAATACAGCAATGACGAAGATATCATCAAGGCCTTTTACCCGCAGCATGTCAAGTCGGTGGCGGTGAAATCCGACACCCGCGCGACGCTCGAAGGCTGCCTGGCGGTCGGCGATGTCATCGATCCGGAAACGGGTGAGATCTACCTCGAAAGCGGCGAGAGCATCACCAAGGAGGTGCTCGACAAGGTCATTGCCGCGGGCATCAAGCATGTCGATGTGCTGCATCTCAAGGACGAGCGCGGCAAGCCGCTCGACCAGCTGGTGCTGACCTCGCTCAAGGAAGATCCGACCAGCACCCATGAGGAAGCGCTGCTCAAGATTTATCAACGGCTCCGTCCCGGCAATCCGCCGCAGCTGGAAAAAGCCAAGGAACTGTTCCGCGAGAAATTCCAGGATCCCAACCGCTATCGCCTGGGCAAAGTCGGCCGCTTCCGCATCAATCGCAAGTTCAATCAGGACGTACCCGAGAGCGAAATGACGCTGCGGGCCATCGATTATCTCAACGCAGTGCGCTACATCCTGTTGCTCCGCGATCCCGAAAGCAAGGCGATCGTGGACGACATCGATCACCTGGGTAACCGCCGCTTGCGGACCATCGATGAGCTGGCCGCGGACGAGCTGCGCAAAGGATTCCTCAAGCTGCGCCGCACCGTGCAAGAACGCATGTCGATCCGCGATCAGCAGGACATGACGCCGCGGACGCTCATCAATCCCAAGAGCATATCGGCGGCCATCGAGTATTTCTTCGGCCGCGGTGAATTATCGCAGGTTGTCGATCAAACCAATCCGCTGGCCCAGCTGACGCACGAGCGCCGTTTGTCGGCCCTTGGGCCGGGCGGCCTCAATCGTAAACGGGCCGGCTTCGAAGTGCGCGACGTGCACATCTCGCACTATGGCCGCATCTGTCCGATTGAAACGCCTGAAGGCACCAACATCGGTCTGATCTCGTCACTGTCGATTTACGCCAGCGTCGATGAATACGGCTTCCTGACAACGCCGTACCGCAAAGTTGGCAAGCGCAAGCTGGCCGAAGGCAGTGCGGGCGTGGTCGATCTGCGCGCCGATGAAGAGTCGCAGGCTTACCTGGCGCCGGCCGACACGCCATCGGACGGCAGCAAGATCACTCACGACCGCGTCATCGCCCGCATCGGCGGCGATTTCAGCTACGTTAACGCGGACAGTGTGCAATTCATCGACATTTCACCCAAGCAGATGGTCGGCGTCTCCGCGGGGTTGATTCCGTTTTTGGAACACGATGACGCCAATCGCGCGCTCATGGGTTCCAACATGCAGCGGCAAGCGGTGCCGCTTTTGGTCACCGAGCCCCCGTTGGTTTCGACGGGACTGGAAAAAGATGTCGCCCGCAACAGCGGCATGGTCGTGCGCTCCGAACGCGACGGCTTGGTCACCTATGTCGATGCTTTGCGCATCAAGGTGGATGAGCGCGAATACATGATGCGGAAATTTGTGGGCCTCAATGAACGGACCTGCCTCAACCAAAAGCCGATCATCAAGATGGGCCAAAAGGTCAAGAAGGGTCAGATCCTTGCCGATGGCGCCGCCACTTACCACGGCGAGCTGTCGCTCGGCCGCAATGTGCTGGTGGCGTTCATGTCCTGGGAGGGTTACAACTTCGAGGACGCCATCATCATCAGCGAGAAGCTGGTGAAAGAGGACACTTACACTTCGATTCACATCGAAGAGTTCGAAATTGAAATCCGCGAGACCAAGCTGGGCCGCGAGGAGTTCACCCGTGATATTCCGAACGTTTCCCCCAAGGCCCTGGGCAATCTCGACGACAACGGCATCGTCCGCGTCGGCACTTTCGTGGTGCCGGGCGACATCCTCGTGGGCAAGGTTTCGCCCAAATCCAAGAGCGAGCTGACGCCCGAGGAAAAGCTGTTGCACGCCATCTTCGGCCGGGCCGGCGAGGATGTGAAAAACGACAGCCTCGAAGTGCCGTCCGGCGTCGAAGGGATCGTGATTCACACCGACCGCTTCAGCCGCCGGGCCAGCATGACCGAAGACGAACGCAAGGAATTCGACAAGGAGCACAAGAAGCTCGAAACCACGTTCAACGACAAAATCTCCAACCAGGTCAAGGCCCTGGCTACAGAACTGTCAGCCGTGCTGGACAAGCGCGAGCTCAAGGGCCTTGGCGCCGACAAGGAAGACAAGCTTATCGTCGAGGGCGCTGGCCGCATCAAGTTCGAGGATCTGGACATTCGCTCGCCTGACCATGTCAAGCCGGCCAAGGAGATTTTCCACAAGCACCACGAACGCATTCTGTTTTTGGTGGACGAGAAGGAGCGCAAGCTCAATTCGCTCAAGCGTGGCGACGAATTGCAATCGGGCGTGCAGCAGATGGTCAAGGTTTATGTCGCCACCAAACGGCAGATTTCGGTCGGCGACAAGATGGCCGGCCGTCACGGCAACAAGGGCGTTATCTCGAAGATTCTGCCTGAAGAAGATATGCCGCACCTGGCCGACGGCACGCCGGTGGACATCCTGCTCAACCCGCTGGGTGTGCCGAGCCGCATGAATGTGGGCCAGATTCTCGAAACTCACCTTGGTTGGGCGGCCGCCAAGCTGAACTTCAAGGCCATCACGCCTGTCTTTGATGGCGCCGCCGAGGACGAGCTGCGCAAGACGCTCAAGGAAGCCGGCATTCCTGAGAGCGGCAAAACATTCCTTTACGATGGCCGCACAGGCGACCGCTTCGAGCAGCCCGTGACGGTCGGCTACATTTACATGCTCAAGCTGCACCATTTGGTGGATGACAAGGTACATGCGCGAGCGACGGGGCCGTATTCGCTGATCACCCAGCAGCCCCTGGGCGGCAAGGCCCGCTTCGGCGGTCAGCGTTTTGGCGAAATGGAAGTTTGGGCGTTGGAAGCCTATGGGGCCGCGTATGTCTTGCAGGAGCTATTGACTGTCAAATCGGATGACGTCGAAGGGCGGACCAAGATTTACGAATCGATGGTCAAGGGCGAGAACACGCTGGAAGCGGGGACGCCGGCGTCATTTGACGTGTTGACCAATGAGATACGGGGACTGGGGTTGAATATGCAACTGGAGAAGAAGCGGATTTGAAACAAGTTGGGCCCAGAACCGGTAAACTGCCAAATTGGTCAACGGTCACGAGGTTAAGCCCGGATGCCCGCAGGCGAGATTCACTTTGAGATCAAGCGCGGGGAAGACTTGATCACTGTGCATATCAAGGATGAGTATGCCAGGATTGTTGTTTCGATGATTGACGACGTGTGGCCGGTTTATCAAGCATTGAACAAGACTGTTGCGGCGGGCGCGAAACGAGGTGTTTTGTTTACTGGCATGGTTGTGCATGATCAATTGGCCGCCA
>DASRAT010000509.1:0-5289 GCA_035638015.1 Gemmataceae bacterium
GTGGGGCACATACTCGCGGCCCTGGAGGTTGCGGCCGGTGGAACCGACGCGAAAGACGATGCAGCCGTCGTCCTGGAAGCCGTACTCAATGAGGTATCGGTAGTTGATGGCATGCAGGCAACCCCACAGCGCCATGACGTGGCCGCGGCGGACACCGTCGTTGTTTTTCCAGATAACACCGCGATCGCGGATTTCTTGCACAACACATGGTTCCATGACTTCGCCATTCATGGAAATGTGCAGTTTGCCGAACGGTCCTGCGTCGGCGGCGGAAAGCTCTGAGAGTTTGAAGTTGTAGGCTACGTCCCAGTAGCGCGGCACGCCCGGTTGATAGGGCACGAGGATGTCGGCCAGGCGGGCATCGCCGATGACTTGCAGCCAATCCTTGTCAGGTCCGCTTTTGAACCAGGCGTTCTTGATGACCAGGCCGAAGCCTGTGACGGTTTCCCATTCCACTTTCCAGGCGGTTTCCATGATGCCATTGGGCGGAAAGGTCTGCTCCACGATGTGAGTTGGGGCCACGGCCAGGACAGCGGCCTTGGGAGCTTGCGGTTGTTGCTCGGTAGCCAGTTGCTGCTCTCCCCAATCGGCGGCAAAGGCGATCAACGACGTACAAAGCACGAAACCGGCACACAAAACGAGACGGCCACGCATTGGCGTACCTCCAACAGATGGATGGGAACGGTTGGAACACCCGTGGCAGTGTTGACGGGAGAGTGTCTGGAGAGGTACGCCACGGTTGATCGAGGACGTATTCTAACAGGGCACTGTGGAATTGGAAGTCCCTGGTTTTCAGATTTTGGCGGCGAACGGCCAGCATAAGTTTTGCGAATGGTGATTGGAGTCATTATGAAGCCATGCATCAGCGAAGCAACGACGATGCCCCGCACCTTTGCCGAAGACGTGGCCAACTTCGCCGATGCTGGATGGCCGGCGATGGAGGTTTGGCTCACGAAACTCGAAACCCATTTGGAGAGCCATTCCGTCGGCGACACCCGAAAGCTGTTGGAAGCCAAGCAAATGACACTGGCTGCCGCTTCCTATCAAGGCGGGTTGTTGCTGTCACAAGGCGAACAACGCAAGGCCCATTACGATCACTTTCGTCGGCGGCTCGATTTGTGCCAGCAGTTTGGGATTAGCACCATGCTGGTGGTCGCCGATTTTGCGCAAAAGGTCGATGCCACGGCGCTGCAGCGCGCTGTGGTTTCTTTGAAACAAGCAGCGCAGTGGGCAGCCGGCTTCAACGTCCAGCTGGGTTTGGAGTTTCGAGGCAACGATACTTTCTGTTCGAGCATGGACACCGCGCTGGCCCTGGTCGCCGAATGCGGCGAGCCGAATGTCGGCATTAACTTGGATGTTTTTCATTACTACACGGGCCCGAGCAAGTTTGAGGATTTTGATTTGTTGACGGCGGAGAGGTTGGCTTTCGTGCAGCTGTGTGACGTGGCCGGCGTGGCCCGCGAAATGGCTAGCGATGCGGATCGCATTTTGCCGGGGGACGGTGATTTTCGATTGGAAGCCATCGTTCGCCGTTTGGGGGAGATTGGCTATGACGGGTGGGTGTCGCTGGAGTTGATGAATCCGGTGGTGTGGCAGGCGAAATCGGGGCAGGTTGCGGAATTGGGCCTGGCCGCAATGCGGAGATTCTTGCACTAACCTGCAAGTTGGTTGGTACTGTTCGCCGATACAGCTTGCGGAAACCAAGCTCTCCGTTATAGTTGGGTCCCATGGAGCATTGCCAATGCTTCGCGGCAAGGAGGCCGTCCCATGAGTATGACGCTCAACCTTTGCGATCATCTTCTTACCCAGGCTCGCCATTTTCACGAACTCGGTGTTGAAGCGCGTGCCTTGCGCACCTTCAGCCACCTTGCTCGCTTGCGTGAATTGCCACCCGGAATTGCCGAGGAAACGCAGTTCTATCTGGCCGAGCTTATGCTCAAGCAGCGTAAGTTTGCCAAAGCGCGCAGACACCTGGCGGCTTGCCTGGCGCATGACGATGGCAATCCCGAATGTCATTATCTGATGGCCTACGCGCATCAAGAGGACCGTCGCGGCAACCGTGGCACGGCACTGGAGCATTATCGCCGATGCGTGCGACTCGATCCTGAAAACGCGCTTTATCACTGCGATGCCGGCCTGTTTGCCATGAGCCAAGGTGAGACCGAAGAAGGTCTTTATTGGCTGCGCCGGGCCGCGGAATTGGCGGCCGAGGACGTGGAAATGCTGGGCGACATCGTGAACGGCCTTCAAGACCAAGGGTACGATGACGAAGCTCGCGACATCGCGCGCACCGCCATGTTTCACAATAGCCGCGATACCCGATTTCGCCGTTTGTGGACCGATTTGCGATTCCGGGAAGTGCATCGGCGACAGCAGCAAATGGACACACGCCGCGTCGTGAAGCAAGCGGAAAGGGAAGGGCGTGTGGCGTTGCCGTTTTTGAAAATGACGGTGCAAACGCCAAATGGTCGGAAGATAGTACGGCAGGATGGGCCATCGCACACGCCGTCACCTCATCTGTTGCAGTTCGCTCGGCTTTCGGGGCGGAAACACGCGTAAAAAGAGATTTCACCACAAAGACACCAAGAGCACAAAGGGATTGTTAAATCGCCTTGGTGCTCTTGGTGTCTTTGTGGTGAATCATCCCAGCAGCCTGGCGTCAAACGGCAGTGGCAACAATTCTCGCATCCAAAATCGCCCTGTCTCGCCGGTGAGATTCCCCAGAATCACCTCCAAGTCGCCGCCCAATTCCCACAGGATTTGCCGACAGGCGCCGCATGGCGGAGCAGGCTTTTCTGTGTCCGCCACCACGGCCACCCTTATAAAGCGGCGATAGCCTTCCGAGATCGCTTTGAACATCGCCACACGCTCGGCGCAGAGCGTCAATCCATAGGTGGCGTTCTCCACATTGCAACCCGCGATTATCTTGCCGTCCGCTGTTTCCAGGGTGGCGCCGACCATGAATTTTGAGAAAGGGGCATGAGCATTTAACCGGGCTGCCCGGGCTGCGTCGAGAAGGGCCGCGGCAGTGGACATTTGTGCCTCATGGGTTTGAGCGGGTGTTTTGAAACCGGTCCGGCATGACCTATGCTTGAGAAAACTCTCTTTGCTGAGAACCGCCATGGCCACACAACTGGCAAAACCGAAAGCTGCGTCGCGGGCGACCAAACGCCGCAAGGAATGCCGCGTTTATGAACGGATTTCCTGCGACCTGGTTGGTTCTTGCCAGCCGGCTTCCGCGCATGGATCGGAGGAAGCAAAATGGCCCGCTGCAATTCGCAACATTGGCCAAGGCGGCGTTTGCTTGGTGTTAAAACGACGCTATGAGCGCGGCGCCGGCCTGGCGATCGAGTTGCCCTCCAGCGATGGCCAAAAAGCCACGTTTTTCGCCAAGGTCATTTATGTCCGGGCGCAGCCAGACGGCCAGTGGGTCCTTGGTTGTCAATTTGTCAGTCCGCTTAGCGAGGAGGAACTCGGCAAGCTGCTGCCGGCTGACAAAATCGTTTTGGAAGTCCGCTTCCAACTGCTAACACCACTGGGAACCATGGTCGACTGTCTCATCAAGGACCTTCAACTTGGACAACGGTGGCCATTGGCGCCTGGGACCATTGTGACACTTCGGGGCGGCACGAGCACTGATTCGCCCTGGTCGCTGAAGGTCGAAGTGATCCGTTGCAGTCAACAGGAAAAACGCCGAACCTTGCAGTGCCGGTTGCCGAATCCGCCCTCGGCCGGTGATGTGCTGCGGGCTCTGAGTGTATTGGTAGAAGACGAGTGATTACTCCATCAGCACACCCGCAATCGCCGCATTGAGCAAGGTGGCGACAAATCCCACGAATAATGCTCTACCGCCAAGGCGAGCCAGGTCATGACGCCGCTCCGGCGCCATTGCGCCTATGCCGCCGAGCTGAATGCCCACGGAGGCGAAGTTGGCGAAGCCGGTGAGGGCGAAGGCAGCAAGCTTGTAAGATCTCTCCGTCATGAAATTCGGCACTTCCTTCCACGCCTTCATTCGCAAATACGCGTAATGTTCGTTAATGGCCAGTTTGGATCCAAGCAAGCTTGCGACATTGTGCACGTCGTCAATATCGACACCCATCAAATAAGCGGCCGGGGAGAAGAGCCAGCCAAACACGAGTCCCAGGGACAAATTGTCGGGCCAAGCCGACAAGGCCGATTCGGACACACCCATTGCCAACAAGCCGGGTTTGATGGAAGCCAGGATTGCGTCAAACATGGCGACAAAAGCAATGAACACGATCAGCATGGCCGCCACGTTGAGGGCCAGGCGTAAGCCGTCAGTGGTGCCAGTTGCGGCGGCGTCGATGCCGTTGACGAAGGGCGATTTCTCCTTGCCCGTATGCACGGTGCCGGCGGTTTCGGGTGTGCCGGTTTCGGGGAGGAAGAGCTTGGCGAGGTAAAGGCTACACGGGCAGGCCATGACGCAGGTCGTTAATACTGCCACCGGATCGGCGCCGTAGTTAATGTAAACAACCATCAAGGCGCCCGAAATATGGGCAAAGCCGCTGACCATGAGGGTGAACAACTCAGAATTCGTCATGCGTGGCACATAAGGTTTGACGATAAGCGGGGCTTCGGTTTGACCCATGAAGACGTTGGCCGCGACGGAAAGAGTCTCGGCACCACTGGTGCCAAGGCAATACATCATGCCACGGGCGAAAAGCCGGACAACCCATTGCAGGATGCCGTAGTGGTAGAGCACAGTGAAAAACGCCGACACAAACAAGATGGGCGGCAGGACAATGAATGCGAACTTGAACCCATGCGTCGGGTCGGCCAGGTCGCCGAACACGAATTTGGCCCCTTCGTCGGAGAAGTTGATAAACTGCTTGACTACGGCGCCGATCGATTTGAAGGCCTCATAGACCGGCTGCACTTTCAACACCAACACAGCCAACACGGCTTGCAGGGCGATGCCCCAGCCAATGGTTCGCCAATTAACGCGGCGAAGGTTGGCGGACAACATGGCGACCAAACCGATGAAGGCAACGACACCGCAGCCTGCTCGAAACCTGGCGCCCCATACGTCACCTAGCAAATAAGCAGTGCCGACCACGGCCGCCAGTGCCAAGGCAATGCCAAAACGCCAAGACAGGGGAGTCGGCGCATTTCCCACGGCAATTGAGGAAGAAGAGAGTGCATCTCGGTTGGCTTCAGTTGGCCCTTGCGGTGCTTCGCCGGAAGCAATCGCGGTGGAAGGTTTGTTGTCGTTGACCATGAAAAAAGAACTCTCATTCGCTAGTTGTCGCCAAGGCTCTCCAGGATTTG
>DASRAT010000510.1:0-5633 GCA_035638015.1 Gemmataceae bacterium
TGCAGGGCGAAAACTCGTTTCGCTGCAATGCCTACCACAGCGCGTCGCGCTCCATTCAACAGCTCGAAACTAATCTCGCTGACATTGTCGCCGGAGGCAAGCTGACGGAGATACCCGGCATCGGCGACGCGATGAGCTTGAAAATCAAGACCCTCGTCGAGACTGGCAAGTTGCCTTATTACGAAGACCTCCGCGCCAAGACGCCTGCTGGCCTGTTGCAGATGCTACGCTTGCCGAGCATTGGGCCGAAGAAAGTGAAGGCCATGTACGATAGCCTGGGCATCGATACCCTCGAAAAACTCAAACAGGCTTGCGACGCCGGCCAGGTCGCGGAGCTGAAGGGCTTTGGCGCCAAGACGCAGCAGAAGATCATGGAAGGCCTGGCCTTCCTGGATCAAATGGGCGAACGCCTCCGTCTCGATCAGGCATTGCCATTGGGGCTGTCGCTCCTCGAAACTCTGAAGAAACTACCGGGCGTCATTCGCATCGAGCTATGCGGCAGCCTGCGCCGCCGACGTGAGACGATCAAGGACATTGACCTGCTCATCAGCTCCAAAAATGCGGCGCCGATCATGGACGCCTTTGTGAAATTGCCCGAGGTCCATCAGATCACGGGCCACGGCGAAACCAAATCGAGTGTCGTCGTCGCCGGCCTGGACGATCAAGGCAAACGCTTCCTGATGAACGCCGACCTGCGCGTGGTTAAGGATGAGCAATTTCCATTTGCGCTCAACTATTTCACGGGCAGCAAAGAGCACAATGTCGCCATGCGGCAACGGGCGATTGATTACGGATTGAAACTCAACGAGTATGAGTTGTCAGGCGCCAAGAAAAAAGTGCCTTGCAAAGACGAGGCGGACATCTACAAGGCGCTCGACCTCGATTACGTCGAGCCGGAGATGCGCGAGCAATCCGGTGAGCTGGAAGCGGCCGCCAAGCATCAGTTGCCGAAATTGGTGAATGTGGACGATCTCAAGGGAGCTTTTCACTGCCACACCAGGTGGAGCGACGGCGCCGCGACCCTGGAAGAAATGGCTGCGGCAGCCAAAAAGCTCGGGTGGAAATATCTGGGAATCGGGGATCATTCCCAATCATTGACCGTCGCCAATGGCCTCAGCGTCGATCGGGTTCGTCAGCAACACACCGAGATCGACGCGCTCAACGGAAAGCTCAGCGGCATCAAGCTTTTCAAGGGCACGGAGTGTGACATTCTCGGCGATGGTCAACTGGACTTTCCCGATGAGGTGCTGGCGACGTTTGACTATGTGGTCGCTAGCGTGCATACCCTGTTCAATCAACCGCCGGATGAAATGACGAGGCGAATCGTCAAGGCCCTCAGCAATCCGCACGTTACGATGCTGGGCCATGCGACGGGAAGGTTGCTTTTGCGCCGCGACGGCTACAAGGTCGATCTGGAAGCAGTGCTGCAGGCGGCGGCCAAGCACGGCAAGATGATCGAGATCAACGCCCATCCGATGCGGCTCGACCTGGACTGGATCCACTGCAAACGAGCGCGGGCGCTAGGGGTGAAGCTAGTCATCAATCCTGATGCGCACAGCACCGGCGACTTGGAGTATTTGCCGTATGGGATCAGTGTGGCGCGGCGCGGATGGCTGACCAAGGAGGATGTGTTTAATACGCTGACGGCGGGAGAAGTCGCTAAGAGTTTTCAGTCGCGAAGGAATTGAATCACGAAAGCACGACAGTACGAAAACACGAAAAGGTTATTGAAATCCAACCCTTCGTGTTTTCGTACTGTCGTGCTTTCGTAATTTGTTTTTATGAGACCTGATACTTCGGATTCGCTGCCACATACTTCCGGACACGATCTGTTCGCGTCACCGCCTCGGCGAAGAATGTGACTGCTTGCCGCAAGCGCTCATCAGGCTCCGCGCAGCTAAAACGAAGGAAGCCTTGCCCCGCCGCGCCGAAACATTCGCCGCCCAGGCACGCAACGCCTAGTTTGTCATCCGCCGCTTCTAGCAGAAACATCGCCAAGCCATGCGACGTGATGCCGAGCCGTTTGCATATCGCGGACACATCGGGAAAGACATAAAACGTCCCCGCCGGCATCAGCACGTTGACGCCTTCGACAAGCCGTAAATCCTCGACCAAAAGCTCGACCTTTTTCTTGAAGCGGGCCATGACATCATCGCGCTCTGCGGCGTCATTTTGTAGTGCCGCCTGGCCTGCCAACTGTACCAGAGGCGGCACGCAGGACAGCGAGGTGTTAATGGTTTTGCCAATGATCTGAATCAGCCGCGCTCCGCCAAGCGCATAACCCAATCGCCAGCCGCTCATGCTGTAGGATTTGCTGAACGTGTACGCGGCCAACACTTGATCCATGATGCCCGGTTCGGCCAGCAGCGGATGATGCTTGCCGGCCCATGCCATGTGGCAGTAGGGTTCGTCGCTGAAGACCGCCACATCGCGACCGCGGATCAGATTGGCGAGACCCTGAAGGTCTTCCTTGGTGGCGACACCGCCGGTGGGGTTGTGCGGCGAGTTCAGGAAGATCGCCTTGGCCTTGGGTGTATTTTTAAGGAAATGCTCGACGGCGTTGAGATCAGGGCGAAATTGGTGCTTCTGTTTCAAGGGCACACAAATCATCTTGGCGCCACGGCGATCAATATTGGGTCCATAGGTCGGGAAATGCGGACTAAACACCAGAACACTATCGCCAGGATCAAGGAACGCTTCACAAAAGAACTGCTCGAAGCACTTGGCGCCGGGCCCGACGACGACATTGTCCGCCGTCATGTGAACGCCGAACTCCCTGAAGTAATTTTGGGCGACAGTCTCGCGGAAACTCGGCAGCCCCATCGACGGACAATAATGAGTATGTTGATCGCGAATCGCCTGTATGCCGGCTTCGTTAGCGTGGCGCGTGCTGGGAAAAGGGCTGTCGCCGATTTGCAGTTCGATGACATCCTTGCCTTGGGCCTTGAGCCGCTTGGCGACGGCGAGGACATCGAAGGCGGTCTCGCCGGTGAGGTTGCGGGCGAAGGCGCTGAAAGTAACGGGGTTGGTGTTCATGGTGAAGTTTAATTCGCGTTACTTTTCTGCTGCTGAAAAAGCAGCGACCATCTCAAGCGCAATCTCAACCAGAGGAAGCCATTGTTTAGGCGGTTCGGACCACCAACAAAATCGCCATGACGACCACAAGTCTCCAAACAGTGCTAGCTGGTACCCTGTACCATCGGCACCGCAATACCCACTTAGGTCAGGGGCAATTGGCAATGCCAGGGAAATGATTCGCGAGAAGTACAATGCTAGCTGGTCATGTGGAAACGAGACCAGATCGTATCCTACCAACTGCAAATCAGGTCCGGAGTGAAGGACCGTAGACTGATAAAGGCACCACCCTTGCGGTCCATGGCGAACATCCCATGCGTGCGAATCTTCAAATGACGGGCACACGAGCAATTGAATTCGCAATACACCAATGCCTTTGGCGTGAACATCTCGCGTCGGCTGGCGAGGCTCATTGCGTATGCGACGCCAATGCTCATCTTGCTCCTGCTGGAGCATTACCTTTCTTGAACGACGATTGCCCATACAGGAGACCTTGTCGATCAACTTGCTGTTTCGCCGCGATTAGCCGTGCGAATGGTCGCACCACCGCGGGCACAAAGGATGGCGTGCGTGTAATCCAAACGGATCACAAAGGCTTTGGCAGCCGTTCGGCAAAATCGCTCGTGCTAATAATATCAACGTTCCGAACCTTGCCCAACTCGAGTAGCAAAGCATCCGCGGTCACCAAATAGTCCGACTTGGAAGAAACAGCGGTTTGAACCACAGCATCGTCCTTGGGATCGCCGGGCACGAAATGGCGAATGTTCTTGGGCAGGGCCACAAGCTTGGCCCTACGGAGAACGGCGCGCCTGGCCAGGTAGGCGAAACGAGGGCTTTCGCCCAACACTTCCTGCAGAACATCCGTCAATTCACCAAGGATGTAATCCGATACAAACAACCGGACTTTGGCTTTCAAAGCACTTTCAATGAGGCGATGGCGGGAGCCGCGGCGGCGCGTGCAGTAGGAAACCCACAGCATGGTGTCCAGCACCACCTTCATCGACGCCCGCCTCCATAGCGGCGTTTCAGCACCAACTCGTCGATTTTGGCATCGGTCAGTTTGTTTCTTTGTTGCTTGGCCGAGACACGTTTCAACTCCCGGCCCCACATTTTCTCTTCCACCCGGTCAAGTTCGGTTCGCAACTTGAGGAAATCTTCAGGCTTCAAGCCTTCGACCAAATCGACGATTGTGGTAATGGGTGACATACTTCCTCCTCAACTTCACTGCTTCGCCGCAATCGCCTGGGCCAGCGGCCTTACCACCGCCGGTACGATATGATTGTCCACCATCTCCTGAAGAATCTGCCGCTGATTCTTGTACGAATCGCCAAAATTCTTGAACGGCTGCCGGCCCCAATACTGGCGAACCGTGAAATAAACGCTGATCGGCGCCTCGGGGAACTGCCCCGTCCGCACCATGAACGCATTGGTGCGTGTCTCGATGTTAAGCCGGCATTGCAAACGGCATTGGTCGTCCAGGGCTAGCATGATCGACGGCTCGAAATTGATCACCTTGGCGTGTGGCAGTTGGATCAGGCTTTCCAGTGTCGTGTTGATGCCCAGTGCCTCGGCCACCACTTCATCGTGGTTACCGCTGAACATGAAGTCGAAGGCGTAAAGCACATCCAGCGCTTCCAGGTCGAGAGCGCTGAGGTCCAGGTGATAGGGCGCCAGCTCAAGAATCCGCTCGTGGTGCTTGTCCGCGTCTTCCAGGCTCGGCGGGTTCATGTAAGCCGAGCAAATGCGGCGATGCTCCAGGCCGATCCAGCGGTAACTGCCTTGCTCGCGGTCTTCTTCCAGCACAAACTCGCCCGATTCCCGGCAATCGAAGTCGGCCATCTGCGGGCAGGTTTTTTGAATCGCGTCAAAGAAATGCAACACCGTCTCGCGGTGGTTGGGAAGGTCCGTCTTGGTGTTTATGTATACATACGCACTGAAGTCGTCGCACAGCGAACTGTAAGGGTTCATTAGGAGATCCTCAGTTTCTGAGGAGAGATCGGAAACGACGCACTTGTTGTTCTTCAAACTCCTTTCATTGTTCGAGATTTGCCCAATAAATGCAAGGCCCCTGGTCTGCCAATTTTGGAGTGCGGCGACTTGTCGCCGCTTTTTAGCGATTGAAACCGAGGATTGGTCTAACTCGCTAAAAAGCGGCGACAAGTCGCCGCACTCCAAAAAAATGCCTCGGGCGCTTACACCCGAGGTATTCGAAATCCATCAACGTGCAGATTCAATAACCTCAGGCGCTTTGAGCTACCTTGACCAAGCTCGGAATGGTCAGCGTCGTTTGTTGCATCCAGCGTCCGGAATCGGCGGCGCCTTGCCAGCGCTCCAGGCGAACAGCGCGAACGCTGTCACGTTCGTCCTCGTCCAGCACTTCGAAAAACGCTGTGGACACGCCGGCACGCACTTGCGTCGAAGACCGGCCAAGAAAGATGAGACAATCGGGCCGGTCCTCGAACACGGCCACGGCGCGCCAACTCTGGGGTTTGGCTTCAGTCTGGTAGAACATGGGGTGACCCTCCTTGGTCCATAGATGCGGGTTGTTAGTGGTAATA
>DASRAT010000511.1:0-4760 GCA_035638015.1 Gemmataceae bacterium
ATGTCGCCAAGGCCTTGTTCGTGGTAAAGAAGTATGGTCCGGCCGTTTAATGGCGAACCGTCCCACATCGGCTGCGGAAAGTTTCGCCGCGTGAAGTTGGCCTGGGTCCAGCGCCATTCATATTCGCGCCAGCCCTCCTCGAGTTTGCCCAGCGTCAACAAGGCCAGGGCCTTGTTCCAGTGGGTTTCCGCATAGTCCTGCCGCAGGGCCAGCGCTTTTTCATAATGAACCAGTGCTTCGTCCCAGCGGCCTTGCTGGGAACGGACCAACCCCAGATTGTTGAACAGCTCCGGGTCGGTCACATCTTGCCGAAGCAGATGCTCGAAGATTTCCGCGGCCTCCTCTTGACGGCCCTGCTGGGCAATGACGATTCCTAGACATTTGCCGGCGCTGGGATGATCAGGCAAATACTGAAGTGCACGGCGATGGTTAGTCTCCGCCTCCGCCAGTTTGCCCTGGGATTGGCAGGCGGCTCCCAGAAAACACCAGGCGTCGGCGTTCGCCGGTTCCAGTTCTAACACCTGGCGATACAGCGGCTCGGCCTTGGAAAAAGCCCCAGTTTGGTGGTGTTTCCAGGCCTGGTCAAAGAGATACGCGGCAGTGGGCACGATATTCGGTCCTTACATATTGTCGCGGCAGGTGTAGGACAGGATTCCGATCCTGTCCCCGCGCTTGAACAGGATCGGAATCCTGTCCTACAGACCAGTTAGGCAAAATCCTTTAGCTCAGCCGCCATGTGTGCGAACACGCCTTCCCAATCGCCGTCACGCGCCTGGCGGAAGAGCCGCATGGTAGGATACCAGGGACTATCCTCACGCTGCAACATCCAACGCCAATCGGGAACGTGCGGCAGCGCTACCCACACCGGCACGCCCAGAGCGCCCGCCAGGTGAGGGACAGCAGTGTCGGAGGTTATCACCAAGTCCACGTTTTTCATGATCGCCGCCGTGTCCATAAAGGGACCGGCGGCTTCATCCAAACGGCTGCCAAAATCCAGCACCTCAAACAAATCGGCGACGCCGCGCAATTGGTCAGTGCCGTGACCCTTTTGCAGGCTGATGAGCCGCACTCCCTCCACTTGGGACAAAGGCGCGAATTGTGTCAGCGGGATAGACCGCCAGCGGTCATCGCGGAACGTTGGATTGCCTTGCCAGGCGATGCCGATTCTCAAACCGCTCCCCGATGAAGGGGCCACGCCCTCCAGTTCGCACTTCCACTGTGCTACAAGCCCCTGCTCAGCGACGATGTAGGGAACCTGGGCCGGCACGTTTGCCAGCGTGGTCCCCAGCAGAAACGGCAAACTGCATAATGGCGTTTGAACATCGAAAGCTGGCAAGGCCGCCCCAAAAGGCAGCAAGCGGTCGATTCCCTGAACGCTTGCTAACAGCTTCATCAGCGGTGCATGACACTCGACAATGACCTTGCCCCCGAGTTCCTGCACCAGGCGCGCGTAGCGAATGAACTGGATGGCGTCGCCTAAACCCTGTTCGCCATAAAGCAAAATCGTTCGTCCATGAAGCGGTGTCCCATCCCACATCGGTTGCTTAAAGTGCCGCGGCGTGAAATTGGGCTGCTTCCAGCGCCATTCATATTCGCGCCAACCCTCCTCGAATCTGCCCTGCACCAGCCATACCAGAGCGCGGTTCCAGTGCGTGTCGCCATAATCCGGGTTGAGTGCAATGGCCTGGGCATAGTTAGACAGCGCTTCCTCCCACCGGCCTTGCTGCGCTCGCACAAGGCCCTGGTTGTTGTAGACCTCCGCATCGTCGGTTTGGTAACGCAGCATGGCGTCAAAGATTTCTGCTGCTTCCTCAAGCCGGCCTTGTTGGGCAACGGCGATGCCCAAGCACTTTTGGGCGGTTGCGAAATCGGGTATGAGTTTGAGCGCCCGCCTCTGGTTTGCCTCGGCCTCGGCAAGTTTTCCTTGGCTTTGAAAAATAGCACCCAAAAAACACCAGGCATCGGCGTAGCCGGGGTCTACCTGGAGCACCTGGCGGTACAGTTGCTCCGCTTGCGGCAATGCCCCCGCCTGATGGGCTCGCCAGGCTTGTTCAAAAATGGCGGTGACGGTGGACACTGCTGTTCATCCTTGCGATTTGGGACGCTGCTCAACCAGGGTCCGCAATTCCTCGCCGATGCGGCGAAAAACATCATCCCAGTCGCCGATGCGTTTTTGGCGAAAGAGCCGCATGGTCGGATACCAGGGCGTGTCCTCGCGCTCCAGCAACCAGCGCCAGTCGGGGACCAGGGGCAAAGCCAACCACACCGGCACGCCCAAAGCGCCGGCCAAATGGGCCACGGCACTGTCCGAACATATCACCAAGTCTAGATGTTTCATGATGGCAGCGCTATCCATGAACGGACCGTTGGCCTCGTCCAGGGTGCTGCCTAGGTCCATGACTTGCGAATGCTCCCGCAGTTGCTCGACACCAGGCCCCTTTTGCAGGCTAATCAAACGGACGCCGTTGATGCTTGCCAGGCCCGAGAATTGGGACAGCGGTATGGACCGCTGGCGATCGTCACAAAAGCGAGGGTTGCCCTGCCAGGCAATGCCAACTTTGAAACCCCAGAGCGGCGTCAGAAAACGATTCCAGTGGTCCATCAAGGTGGTATCGGCGCTAAGGTAAGGACCACCCGTGGGAATAGTGTCCACGGAGGTGCCCAAGATGCCCGGCAAGCTGAGCAAAGGCGCCTGGACATGATGTGGCGGCTGCGGAGAATTCGCCAGCACCATTTGATCGATGCCACGCACGCCGGCCAGGAGCCGCATCAACGTGGGCGGGCACTCGACGATCACATTGCCGCCGCGCTCCTTAATCAGGGCGGCATAGCGGATGAACTGGATCGTGTCGCCCAATCCTTGTTCGGCGCCAAGGAGAATCGTGCGTCCGTTTAATGGTGCTCCGTCCCAGAGCGGCTGGGGTGAAGCTGGCCGGGTGCGGCCCGGTTGATGCCAGCGCCATTCATATTCGGGCCAGCCGCGCTGCCAGTCACCCAAAAGCAACCAAATGAGGGCCCGATTCCACCGCGCTGCCGCGTGGTCAGGCACGAGACGCAGGGCGTGCTCAAAATTCGCCAGGGCCTCGTCGAGCCGACCCTGTTGTTTGCGGAGTTGACCGATGTTGTTGTAACACTCCACGAGGTTGGCATCCATCCGCAGCGCTTGATGGAAATAACCGATCGCCTCGTCGAGTCGGCCAACATCGACCAGGGTCGCGGCAAGATTGTTAATGATGGTGGTGGAATTGGGCTGGAGCTGCAACGCCTGCTGCTGGCTGGCCACGGCTTGTTCGGCCTGACCGAGCAAGCGCTGGACATTGCCCAGGTTGCTCAGCGCCTCCACATCTTTGGGGTCGAGACGAACCGCTTCTTGGTAGTGGGTGATGGCGTCTTGATAATTCCCTTGCTGAGTAGCCACCACGCCGAGGTTGTAGTGAGTTCGAGCGTCGGAGGGGCGCAACCGCACCGCCTCCCGATAACACTTCTCAGCGTCGGCCGGTTGACCTTGCCTGGCATAGGTGTTGCCCAGCCCTGTATGGGCTTCGGCGCAGTCTGGCAACAGGCGAATGACCTGGCGGTAATGGGCCCCGGCCTCCGCGACCTTGCCCTGGTGTTCGCAGGCCGAAGCGAGCAGAAACCAAACCGCGGCTTGGCCGGCTTGCATGGCGACGATCTGCCGGCAAATGAACTCCGCGCGGGCGCTGTCGCCGGTTTCAAACGACTTTTTCGCTTGAGCAAAAGCTTCCGCAACGGTGGCCACGAGGATGATCCTGTTAGAAAACGCGTGCTAAGCCGCAAGCGGCTTTACGGCCTGGGCAATGCGCTCGAATACGTCATCCCAGCGTCCGCTTTGAGTTTGCCGGAATAGCCGCATTGTCGGATACCACGGGCAGTCGTCCCTGCCCACAAACCAACGGAAATCAGGCAACCAGGGCAACGCCAGCCAGACCGGCACCCCAAGTGCCCCTGCAAGATGCGCGACGGCGGAATCAGACGAGATCACCAGATCGAGGTTGCTCATGATTGCCGCCGTGTCTTGAAATGCGCCGGCGGCCTCGTCCAGTTTAGCGGTAAAATCGACGATGGGCCAGCGGCCTTTGACGTCTTGCAGCTGTTCTATTCCGGGGCCCTTTTGCAAGCTGATCAGTTGAACGCCAGCAAGTCGGCTCAAGGGCTCAAAACAGGTTAATGGCAAGGAGCGCTGCCGGTCGTTGCCGTATTCTGGGTTGCCTTGCCAGGCGATGCCGATTTTGAGGCCGGCACATGATCCCAATTGTTCACGCCAATGTTCCACGAGTTTGGCGTCGGCGGCCAAGTAGGGAACGGCGGCGGGGATGGTGGTCAGGGTCGTTTTGAAGATTGCCGGCAGGCTCATTAGCGGAGCATAAACGTCAAAATCGGTAGCAGCGGCATTTTCCTTGGCGATTAACCGATCAATGCCGGCACACGATCGCAACAACCGCGTCACTGCCGCCTGACAGGCCACGATAACGTTGCCGCCGCGCTCTTTCACCAGCGGTGCGTAACGGATGAATTGAAAGGTGTCGCCCAGGCCCTGCTCCGCCCACAACAGAATCGTCTTGCCGGCCAGCGGCGAGCCGTCCCACAGCGGCTGACGAAACGGCGGCGGCGGGTAAGCGGGCCGCCGCCAGCGCCATTCATAATCGGCCCAACCGCCCAGGAAATCGCCTTGCAAAAGCCGCGGCGTGGCGCGATTGAAGTAAGCCTCCGCGAATTGCGGATTCAGACGGACAGCCTCG
>DASRAT010000512.1:0-6337 GCA_035638015.1 Gemmataceae bacterium
CCTTGGTCCTTCATCAGCTTTTCCACCTGCCAGATCGTCGCATCAGCCTCGTTACGGGCGTCGGCCAGTTCCTTCTTGTTCTTGTCCTCGTCGGCATGAGACTCGGCGTCACGCTTCATGCGCTCGACCTCATCCTTGCTCAGGCCACTGGAGCTTTCGATGCGGATCTTCGCTTCCTTGCCATTGTTCTTGTCTTTCGCCGACACGTTGAGGATGCCATTGGCGTCGATGTCGAAGGTAACATCGATTTGCGGCGTGCCGCGCGATCCCGGCGCGATGCCTTCGAGGTTGAAGCGGCCCAGCAGGCGATTGTCGGCGGTCATCGGCCGTTCGCCCTGGAACACCTGCACCGTGACGGCCGTCTGATTGTCCTCGTAAGTGGAGAATGTCTGCGACGCCGTTTTCGGGATCGTCGTATTGCGTTCGATCAGCTTGGTCATCACACCCCCGACGGTTTCAATGCCAAGCGACAACGGGGTGACATCCAGCAACAACACTTCCGACTTGCTGCCCAACAGCAGCTGTGCTCCCTGGATGGCGGCGCCGACGGCGACCACTTCATCGGGATTTACCCCCTTGTGGCCTTCCTTGCCGAAGATTTCCTTGACCATTTGCTGCACGCGCGGCATGCGCGTCATGCCGCCGACCAGCACCACTTCGTCGATGTCGCGCTGGGTGTAACCGGCGTCCTTCATGGCCTGCACCACCGGGCCGCGGCATTTCTCGATCAGATGGTGCGTCAGCTGCTCGAGCTTGGCCCGCGTCAAATCCATCTCGACGTGTTTGGGCCCGTCTTTGTCCACCGTGATGAACGGCAGGTTGATCCGGGCCGTGGTGACTTGCGACAGTTCCTTCTTGGCTTGCTCGCAAGCGTCCTTGAGTCGCTGCAAGGCTTTTTCGTCCTTGCGCAGGTCGATGCCATGCTGCTTTTTGAACTCCTCCGCCACATGGTCGATGATGACCTGATCGAAGTCGTCGCCGCCCAGGTGGGTGTCGCCATTGGTCGCCTTGACCTCGAAGACGCCATCGCCGACGTCGAGGATGGATATATCGAAGGTGCCGCCGCCCAAATCGAAGACGGCGATCTTTTCGTTCTTCTTCTTTTCCAGGCCGTAAGCGAGCGATGCAGCAGTCGGCTCATTGATGATGCGCATCCGCTGCTTGCTCTTTTTGCCGTCCTTGCCTTCAAGTTCCCATTCGGTGTCAAAACCAGCAATCTGCGCGGCGTCGATGGTCGCCTGGCGCTGGCTGTCATTGAAGTAGGCCGGGACGGTGATGACCGCTTTGCGCACGGTGTGTCCAAGGTAAGCCTCGGCGGCTTCTTTTAGCTTGCGCAGCACGAGCGCGGAGATCTCTGGCGGCGTGAATTGCTTGCCATCGATGTCCACCTTGACCAGTTCCTGCGGTCCGCCGACGATCTTGTACGGCACCAGTTTTTCTTCGCTCTGCACTTCGTTGTGCCGGCGGCCCATGAAGCGCTTGATGGAGTAAATGGTGCGGCGCGGATTCAGCGCGGCCTGGCGCCGGGCCAGTTCGCCGACCAAACGGTCACCCTTATCCGTGAATGCGACGATGCTAGGGGTCAACCGATGTCCCTCTTGATTGGCGATCACCTTGACCTCGCCACCTTCCATAACGGCGACGACCGAGTTCGTAGTGCCCAGGTCGATGCCGATAATTTTTTCTTCTGCCATGGTGTTATGTTCTCCTTTCCCGATGATTACCGGGCGGCCATTAAGCTATGTCAGCGCAAGGGGTGTTCAAGCGCCAAGACTGCAACATTTGTGCCACCCTTGGCCTGTGAAAAGTCAGTTACTTATCTCATGTCCAGTTAGATAGTTGCGTTGGGCCATTGGATTCAGATTATATTACTGATATTACGTACACATATCATGTGCCGTCATTATGGCAGCCATGCGATTTTCTAGTTGCAGCCCCTGCCAAATTGGCAGCTGGAGCCGCAACTCATCGCAACGGCAAGAATTATGTACAAAAAAACCATTTGGTACGCTTCCTTTCCGTTGACAGCCGCGCATGGCACGTCTACATTGACGGGGAACCGCGCAACCACTACCGCGACGAGACGTTCCATGGCGCGCAAAAACGAATCCGACAATGCCGTAGCCACCAAATCGGCCGCCTCTTTGAAGCACCTCCGCACCGCTATCGACAAGCTGGATTTGCAAATCCTCAAGCTGGTTAATGAGCGAGCGACGATGGCTTCCGAGATCGGCAAAGTCAAATCCGATCACGGCACGGAAGTCTTTTCTCCATCACGCGAAGAGGAAGTCTTCCAAAACGTGCTGGAGAGCAACAAAGGTCCGCTCGACACGGCCACCGTCCGAGCCATCTACCGCGAGATCATGAGCGGCTCGCGGGCACTGCAAAAGGTATTGAAAATCGCCTATCTCGGCCCCGAGTACAGCTTCAGCCATCTCGCCGCTGTCGAGCGCTTTGGCCAACAAGTCGAGTTCATGGGCGTGGGCAGTATCCCGGCCGTCTTCGAGGAAGTCAACCGCAGCCACGTCGATTTCGGCGTTGTCCCTTTAGAGAATTCTACGGACGGCGGCGTCTCCGACACACTCGATATGTTCGTAAGGATGCCCCAGCTCCGCATTATCGCCGAAGTGCGGTTGTTCATTCATCACAATCTTTGCGCCAACTGCGAGCAGCAGCAGATCCGCCGGGTCTATTCCAAGCCGCAGGCGCTGGCCCAATGCCGTAACTGGTTGTCGAAGAACGTGCCCTACGCTCAGCTGATTGAAGTTTCCAGCACAGCGGCAGCTGTCAAGCTGGCGCAACAAGAGCCAGGCGCCGCGGCTGTGGCAAGCCGGCACGCGGCCATTCATTTCAATGTGCCGATGTTGTTTAACAATATCGAAGATTTTCCCAACAACGAGACCCGCTTCGCCGTGGTCGGCACGCAAGAGTGCGGCAAGACCGGACACGACAAGACCGCCATTATGTTTCGCGTGGCTCACAATCCAGGGGCACTCGTCAGCGTTTTGGAGGTTTTCAAGCAGGCCAAGGTCAATTTGACGTGGATCGAGTCATTCCCGTCGCGACAGCCGAAGCCAGCTTACCAGTTCTTCGTGGATTTCGAGGGGCACATCGAGGATCCCAGGGTCAAAAAGGTGCTGACAACACTTGAGAAGGAATGCGAACATTTGGCCGTGCTGGGGTCGTTTCCGATTGCGACGATAGGCGGGTAAAGCAGGCTACGGAGCGGCGCTTCACGGATGAGCACGGATTGACACGGATAAAGTGCAACGGTCCATGAAATTGCCGCAGGACAAAACTCCCTACCCGCGCGATCCACGAAGCATTTCATTGTCTGCCCATCTGTCGGATGGTCTTTATGTCTTCGTGCAGGACAATCAGGGAATCGTCCATTTGCTTCCCGACGGACCTCATATGCATCCAAAAGTTCTTGGCGGTGCGGAACCAGCGATGTATGCTGGAGATTTAATGGTCAACAATGGCCGCGTTGCCGACCTCACTAACCTGTCCGGCACTTTCCAGTTTGACGATGAGGCCGGATTGCGAGCAGTGGCCGCGCAAATTAGCCTCCAGGGATTGGTTGTGAATCAGGGCGCAGTGCGGTTATTTCCATTAGACGGCTCAGTACCTATTGTCTTGCAGTGAAATGTGGAATGGAATTGGCGGTCATGGCAAAGAAGATCATTATTTTGGAAGACAATGCCCAGCGGCAGGCTGCTATGCAGCGCCGTCTCCAAGATCGTTTCTTCCAATTTGAGACCGTGTTTTTCTCAGCCGTAGGCCCCATGCTTCATTATTGCGAGGAGCATTTGGATGACGCGATCGTCATTGGGCTGGACCATGACCTTGAACTCCAACCCGGTTCCAACGGTCGCTGTATTGATCCCGGCACTGGCCGCGAAATCGCCGATTATCTGGCGACGAAAGCGTCGGTTTGTCCGGTAGTCATCCACACCAGCAACGGCCCGGCGGGCGATGGCATGGAAATGGTGCTTCGTGATGCCCATTGGGAAACGTATCGCGTCGTGCCGAGTGGCGATTTGGAATGGATTCAATCAACTTGGTTCCGCACCATTCGGCGTGCCATTGTTGGCAAAACGGCGGCAGAACAACCTCTCCATCAATAGAGCTTCATCATGATTATTGTCCTACGTCCCAATTCAACCGACCCCGAAATCGATCACGTCATCGAGCGCATCAAAGAACTGGGTTTCAAGGCCCATTTGAGCCGTGGCGAGCATCGCACCATCATCGGCGTCATCGGTGACGAGAGCAAACTGCAGGCCGAGCCGCTGCAGGCGATTCCTGGCGTTGAGCAGGTCTTGGCGATCCTCAAGCCGTTCAAGTTGGCCAGCCGGGAGTTCAACAAAAGGGACACTGTCGTGCCGGTCGGCAAAGTCAAGATCGGCGGCGGCTCCCTGGCCATGATCGCGGGGCCGTGTGCCGTCGAAAGCTTTGCCGTATTAGATGAAATCGCCGGCAAGATCAAAGCGGCCGGGGCCAACATTCTCCGCGGAGGCGCCTTTAAGCCGCGCACCAGTCCTTACAGTTTTCAGGGCCTCGGCGAGGAAGGTCTGCACATCCTCGAAGATGTAGGCAAGAAGCACGACATGCCGACGGTGACCGAGGTCATGGATCCGCGGCAGATTCCGATGGTCGAGAAGCGCGCCGACATGTTTCAGATCGGCGCTCGCAACATGCAGAATTTCGATCTGCTCAAGGAAATCGGCCAAACCAAAAAGCCGGTCCTGCTGAAGCGCGGCATGAGCGCCACGGTCAAAGACATGCTGATGTCCGCGGAATATGTGCTGGCGGAAGGCAATCCCAATGTGGTGCTGTGCGAGCGTGGCGTGCGTTCCTTTGAAGATTCGACACGCAACATGCTCGACATGAGTGCGGTGCCGAATGTGAAGGGACAAAGCCATTTGCCGATTATTGTCGATCCCAGTCACGCAACGGGGCGGCCGGATTTGATTCCGTCGATGGCGTGCGCAGCGGTCGCGGCAGGGGCGGACGGCGTGCATATTGAGGTTCACAGTTGTCCGGAGAAGGCCTTGTCGGATGGGCCGCAGGCGCTGTTGCCGCCGCGGTATGCGGAACTGATGTTGCTGCTGCGGAAATTGGCAGAGGTGATGGGGAAGACGTTTCGGTAACCCTCACATCGAAATCCATTGTGTGATAAACTACTGATGTCGTCTTCAAGTATTTCAGTTACTCCGCTGGAGCGTTGGTTATGCCACGCACAAAATCAAATCCGAAACCGATATTGGCACCTGCCATGACGAACGGTCGCGCAGCCGAGGTAATGACACTGCAAGAAGCCGCGGCATTCCTGCGTCTTGACAAAGATGAAGTGCTTCACTTGGTGCGGGAGCAGGACTTGCCAGGTCGGCTGGCCGGCAATGAGTGGCGGTTCCTTGAATCGGCAATTTGCAACTGGTTGGCCAGTTCCCCTCCCAAGCCCAGCAAGGAAGCTCAGCTTGCAGTAGCCGGTGCGTGGCAAGGCGATCCGCTGGTCGAAGAAGAATTGCGAGAAATCTATCAACGGCGTGGACGGCCGATGACTGAGGACTAGCAATGATCGTCTTCGACACGGACACGCTCACGCTTTATTTGCGCAATCATGCCAAAGTCGTGGAACGACACGGCCGCACAAAGGACGAAGTCGTCATTACTGTCATCAGCTGGATCGAAACGCTTCAGGGCAGATTTGCCACGTTGCTAAAAGCGGCCGACTCGACGGAGTTGCAGCGCGGTCAAGAGCGGCTTGACCAAGCGCGACGCGATTTGGCGACCTTCCGCGTTTTGCCTGCGATGGGGCCAGCCGCCAAGCAATTCGACCGCTTGCGGACAAACAAGAAACTTAGGAGCATAGGTCGCGGTGACATGCTTATCGCCGCCATTACATTGGCCAATCAGAGCACTTTGGTTACGCGCAATGTTCGGCATTTTAGCAAGGTGGACGGCTTGCAAGTCGAAAATTGGGCCGACTGAAATTCGCCATCATGGCCGATGCCAACACGCTACCAGGCGGTAGTCGCCGGGTCGTCCGAAAGGCAGCAACCAGCTATTGCGGCTCCAGCGTGAACGTCACCAATTTCGTCGCGTCATTCGCCGCCTGGTAGTCCTTGGGCAACTGCAATTTCAACGGCTCTCTGTTTCGTCCCGCCTCAAAGGCTCCCTGCGTCAAATCGACAAATGCTTGCACTTGTGGGTTTTCGTCTGACGCTGGGCCGATCACGCGCAGCGTCACCTTGCCCGCCGACGGCGTGGCAAAGGTCGGTTTCCACGGAAAATCGGGCGGACATAGGAAACAAACGGGAACGTCGACCAATTC
>DASRAT010000513.1:0-4269 GCA_035638015.1 Gemmataceae bacterium
CCAGGACGCTTTCGAAGGCCTGGATGCGTTCCTCGCGATTGGCGATGCCGAGGTGGTTGACGAGGAAGGCGCCATACAGGGGATGCACGCTGCGGAAGACCAGCAGCTTGTCCAGCTCCGGCGTCGGCGTGGCCAGCACGGCTTGATAGGGTTTGGGCGGTTCGCCGGTGTGAATTTTGGGAGCATCGGCGGGCGGCGGTGGCGGCGGGAGCGGATCGAGCGTGACGTAGCCGGCGTTGGCGAGCGTTTGCAGCATTTGCTCCAGAGCACGTTCGCCGGCGTGGACACGCGGCTCGTCCATCAGGCGTTTACGGATGACCGAGCGAACGCGGCCGACTTCGGGGGAGATTTTGAGCAGGTACGCCAACAGACGCCAGGGCAGCGGGCCTTTGCTATAGAGTTTGCCGGGCGGGGCGCCCTGGAGCTGCTTGAACTGGGCTTCGGTCCAGTATTTCTTGATGTCGCTGCGGGCCGGCTTTTTGCGGAGCAATGCCTTCTTGGCTTTGCGGAGATTGGGATCGGGCGTGTCTTCGGGAATCTGATCGTATTTCTCGCGCCAGCGCAGCAGCTTGACGTCGTCCTCGTGAGCCAGGGCGAAGACGTAACCGCGGTCGTCGAATTGCGGCCGGCCCGCACGGCCGAAAATCTGATGGGCCGAGCTGGGCTCGATCAGGCGTTCCTTGCCGAACGGGCCTTTGACCAGCGATGTCAGCACCACGGAACGGGCCGGCAGATTGATGCCCGCGGCTAAGGTCTCGGTGCAGATCGCCACGGCCAACAACTTGCGCGTGAACAAATCTTCGACGACGCGGCGATACTTCGGCAGCAATCCGGCGTGGTGCACACCAACGCCGCGGTGCAGCATCTGTTTCATTTTGGGACCGACGCCCTTGGTCCAATCGAGTTTGTTGACTTCGGCATGAAGCTGGGCTTTGTTCGCCTCGGCAACAAGCGGCAAGCCCTTGAGTTGCTCGGCGACGCTCCAGCATTCGTCGCGGTTGAAACAGAAAACCAGGGCCGGAGTAAGCCGCTGCTCGCCATCGCCTTTGGCCATGTGCACGACTTGATCATTGAGAAACTGATCGGGCACCCAGACGTGCGTGAGCGGCACTTTGCGGTCTTTGCCTTCAACCAATGTCAAGTTGCGCTTGTGGCTGTGCCGCAGCCAGTTGAGGAATTCGGCGGAATTGCCGACGGTGGCCGACAACAGCAGCAATCGCACCTGCGGCGGCAGCATGCTGAGCGATAATTCCCAGACGATGCCGCGCTCGTAATCGGCAAAGCTGTGAAACTCGTCCATGACGACGGTGGAGACCGTGCCGAAGTCAAAGCCCTCGGGATGCAGCAATCGATTGAGCAAGATCTCGGCGACGACGATCAGAATGCGCGCGTTGGGATTGACGCGGCGATTGCCGGTGACCAGGCCGACGTCATCCTTGTTGAAACCCCATTTGACGGCGCTGGCCTGCATTTCGTGAAACTTCTGTTCGGTGAGAGCGATCAAGGGCGTGGTGTAATAGGCGACACTGCCGGTGTGCAGTGCCTCGAAGAGGGCGGCCTGGGCGATCAGCGTTTTGCCGGTGCCGGTAGGCGCGCAGACAAGAATGCCCTGGTCCGCGGTGAACCAGGAAAGCAAGGCTTCCTCTTGCAAGGGGTAAGGCGTGAAGGGCAGCTGTTCGAGGTAGCGCCCCAGTAAGTCATCGCGAGACGGTGCGGTCATGGCGTACCGCTGGTTTGCAGGGTGGGCTTGTAGCGTTTGCCGTTGCGCGGCCGGGGGCGTCCCACGGCGCCGGCGCCAGCCAGGAGCGAAGCGAGTACCAGGCCCGCATGCAGCCGTCGCGGGTCAACCTGGCGAACAGGCTGCGGCTTGTTTTGGGTAGATTCTTCGCTAGCAACAGGAACAGTGGCAAAGTCCGCCGGTTCCACAGCTAATTCAATGTCCGCTTCGGCGGCGAACAACTCGGCCAAGGTCGTGCTATCCACCTCGTCATCCATGCCGCCGCCGCCAGGCGGGCGCGGAACAGCAGGTTGCTGGGATTGTGGCCCATCGGCAGGCGGCTGTTCGGGTTCCGGCCCACCGGGTCGCCGACGCAAGTCGCCATTGAGCAGCCAATTGAGAATCTGATCGACACTGCTGTCCGCATCGGTAACTGCACCCGCTGCGGGCAGCGGAGTCTGCGTTTCTTGCACCACCAACGCAAAATTCGATCTGTTGCCCAGATTGGAAGTTTCGACTTGGATTCCTGCGCCAATCCCTGGAGCGTTGCTGGCCAGCGCCGTCGGCAGCACCACAAAAGTCGTGGAGGAACCGCTGCCGCCCACTGGAATGGCAATGGAAAACACGGTTCCGGTCAGTTGGCCGGTGGCGGGGGAACTAGCATTGCCAAATGTCCTGGTCAAGCGAACCCGCGAGTTTCCTGTCCGATGTCCAGCGGCGTCCAGAATCGGAAAGATCTCGATGGTGTCGCCGTTGCCAGGCTGGCTGGTGACTAGCTGCCAGCGGTTGGTGACTTTGTCAAACCAAAACAGCTGGATGTTATTGGTCGCCAGAGCGTCTGGGAGCGTGAATTCGTAGACCTGCTGGACCTTGGCATCCGCGTTGGTCACCGCCCGCGTGTCCAGGAAAACCACAGGCTTGGCAGTACCGGTTGTGTCTCCCGTGCCGGTGACCGGAATGGTGCCTGGCGCCGTGATTTGATTGGCGTCCGAAGTAGGGTCGCTATTAAACACGGTGACCGCCACGCTGTCGCCTTCATGGCCATTGGCCAGAGCGGCGTCCAGGTGGATCAGGCCCGTGTTGAGATCGACCGTGCCGGTTCCGCTCTCATCGGCTACGCCAATGGCGAAAGCAACGATCCGGGCGAACTCATTCGGATCGAAAACCGCCACCGGGAAGGTCTCGGTGTTTGAGCCGCCGTCCTTGTCGGTGATGGTGACGGAGACGTTGTAAGTCGTGTCGGTGTGAAATGAATAACTGAGCAGAAACGTCTTGGCGACGGGATCGAACCCGTGGCTGCCTGGCGTCAGATCAAAGGAGTTTGTGACGCCGTTGCCATAATCTATCTTGACCGACCAGGTGTCGCTCCCTGGATCGGTAAAACGAATCGTGCGATCGAAGTTGGCGTTGGAACTGGCCACGCCCATCGCCGTCCCGACATCCACCACGGGGGCCACGTTGGTCACCCTGATGGCCGTGCTGGTCGTGTTCATGGCGCCGACGCTATCAGTGACGGTAAGCGTCACGACGTAGTTGCCGTTGTCGGGCGGTGTGAAGGAAAACGCCGGACCATTGGTCGCCGTGTTCAAACCCGTGGTGAACGGTGAGCTGTCGCGAGTCACGGACCAATCATAGATGAACGCCGGCGCGGTGGACGAGCCTTTTGGCTTGTCGTTGGCGGTCCTGGTAATGTTGGGGTCAACAACGCTGCTGCCCAGATCGATCCGCGTGCCTTCGGGAGACGTCGTCGGGGCGCCAGTTATGGCGATGGTGGGCGGGAAATTGGCAATGGGCACATTGCCCGGCGCGAAGGCAATAGTCATGCCATTCTGCACGGCGGGTAGATTGCTGGCGCCACTGTCGAAGCCAACTTGAATGCCGTCCACGCCATTGGGCAAAGCACCTTTGCCATCCGCGTATAGCACGCCTGGAGGGGCGCCTGGAAAACCTGAGCGGATGCCGATGGTGGCGTCCTGGCCGTTGTCGCGAAAATAGGATGCCAGGCCATCGCCGGCGATCACGTCCTTGTAACGAAACTCAATGCGGCCGTCGCTCTCAAACAAGGCGGCCTCAAAGGTGACCGTCGTGGGTGAATTGGCGTAGCCTGTCACCTGGTCCCACTGGACCACGAAACGGCGATTGCCGGGCGTGCCGAGGGTCACCAGGTAAACCTGGTCGGCGGCCGACACGTTGGTGAGCCAATCGTCCCACAAGGCGGCGATGAGCGGCCGATTCGGGCCGACGTTGCCGGTGAGGTCGGAGTTGAAATTGTCAGGGTAACCGCCGTCATTGCTTTGCGACTGGAAGCTCAAAAGGCCGTTGCTGGTGACAAAGATCTTGCTGTAGCTGTTACCATAGAAGTTGAAGTTGAAGCCAATGTCCGCCTGCACCACGCTGTTATCGGTGTTGGTCAATACGACTTTGGCAGCGGGATTCGTGCTGATGTCTTCAAAGTGATTGGCGGAAAAAATTGCGGCGGTGTAGTTGGCGCTTTGGTAGTTTTTGCCGACGATGAGGGGAATGTCGGTTTGCAAAACGGCGCCGGCGGGCGC